>CAZDNN010000186.1:0-10674 GCA_964506385.1 uncultured Planctomycetota bacterium | reverse complement strand
GACGGAGGGGACGCTGACGCGGGACTTCCGTTTCGCGCGGCTCTTCGTCGTCGAGTTCTTGAGCGTGGTGCTCAGCATCGCGGGGGCCGTGGTGCTGGCGCTGGTGCTGCCGGAGGGTGAGCGCTACTGGGCGCTGGCGATCAGCGGGCTGGGCCGCGAGTGCCTGCGGTCGGTCGCGGCTTGGTACTTCGCGAAGATCCGGCCTGCCCTGCGGTTCGACTGGGCGCTTGCCAGGGAGCTGCTCCACTACGGGAAGTTCTTCGTCGGCGGCGCCATCGTGATGGCTCTGCACGGCAACCTCGAGCGGCTGGCGCTGAGCGAGCTGCTGTCGATCGGGGCGCTGGGCCTCTACCACTTCGCCTACACGTGGGTCTACAGGGTGGGCGACGTCACCGAAACGGTGTTCGGCTCGGTGTCGCTGGCGGTGTACGCGAAGCTCCAGGGCGACGTGCCGCGGCTGCGGGAGAGCTTCTGCCGCATCGTGCGGCTGTCGGCCCTGCTCTCGACGGGGCTGCTCACTGGCATGATCGTGCTGGTGCCGGAGGCGGTGGCGCTGGCCTTCCCGTCGCGATGGCTGCCGACGATCCCGGTCTTCCAGACGCTCGGCCTGTGGTACATCGTGCGAGCGGTGGACACCACGACGGGGCAGCTCTACGCGGGCACTGGCAGGCCGAAGTACAACCTGTGGCTCGACGTGGCGAACCTGGTGGTGATGGCCGCGACGGTCGTGCCGCTGGTGCTGTGGCGGGGGCCGGTGGGCGCGGCGCTGTGCCTGCTCGCCGCGCGGGTGGTGCGGCTGGCGTTCAACACCGCGATCTGCCGGCGGGTGCTCGGGTGCCGGCTGGTGCGGCTGGCGGGGATCGTGACGCCGGCCGTCAAGACGGCGCTCGTCATGGCCCTGGTGCTCAACGCCGGGCTGGTCGCGGCCTACCGGTGGCTGGGGGCCGTGGGCTGGGTGACGCTGGTCGCGCTCATCGCGCTCGGCAGCGTCAGCTACGCCCTCGCCCTCCTCGCCTTCGAGCGGGAGCTGTTCTTCGAGTTGCTCGGCCTGATCCGCGACGCCCTGCGGGGCCGCAAGGTGAGGCTCAATGGCGCAGGCTCCTGACAACGCGGGCGGCTGCCCCCTGTGCGGCGGGGCGAGGCGGCGGCGCCTGGTGACCAAGCGCGGCTGGGATGTCGTGCGCTGCACCGACTGCCGGCTCGTCTACGTCTGGCCGCCGCCGACCCGCGAGGAGCTCGAGGCCTTCTACGCGTCGGGCGGCTACCACGCCGAGGTGGACGAGGCCGAGCGGCGCCTCACCTTCGCCGCCCGCCTTCGCCAGATCGAGGAGCTGGCGCCCCGGCGGGGGAGCGTGCTCGACGTGGGGTGCTCGAAGGGCACGTTCCTCGAGGTCGCCCGCGACGAGGGCTGGGAGGTCGCGGGGGTGGAGCTGAACCCCCACACTGCTGCGGAGGCCCGGGCCCGAGGGCTTGACGTGTACTGCGGGGACCTGTCGGATTTTGACACTTCCGGTCGTTTTTTCGATGTGGTGACCCTGTTCGATCTCATCGAGCACACGACGGATCCGCAGGCCACGCTCCACGCGTGCCGTCGCCTGCTGCGGCCGAGCGGCCTGCTTGTCATCACGACACCCAACGTGGACGGGCTGGTCCCGCGAGTGACATACTGGCTCTTCGCCGCGACCCTCGGGGCGTGGGACCACCCGACGCCGCCAGGCCACGTCGTGCAGTTCTCCCGCCGCACGTTGCAGCAAATGCTTGAGCAGACCGACTTTAGGATCGTCCGATGGCGAGCGGAGCACATCCCCATGGCATACAGCGTGGGGAAGCTCGAGAACTCGGTGATGGACGTGCTTGCGGGGCGTCACAGGGCCAAGCCGGCACCTAAGTCTAAGCCTGCTCGTGATTTAGGGGGCGGGGGCGGCCCTGCCGAGCCGCGCCGCCCCTCGCTGCTCCGCCGCGGAGCCCGCCTCTCGGTCCGAGCCTTGGCGTGGCTAGTCGTTGGCGGGGTTGGACTTGTGGCGCGCGCCACTGGTCTGGGCGACTCGATGTTCGCCGCCGCCCGCAGGCCGTCGTGAGCGCCGCGGAGCGGCAAGAAACGCAGCGGCCGGGCGCAGAACGCGCCGGCGCGAGTCCGAGGAAGCGGAGGCGTCATAGGTCCTTGGGCTGCGACGGCTTACGGCGAGCAGGCGCAGGCCGGCGTCGCGGAAAGTTGACAGAAGTGCAGAAGGGGCGGATGCATGGGGATTTGGGGCTCATCCCGGTCGCTCTATCCCGAGTGGCTGCGATGGCTTACGTCAGGCCCCTTTTTCGGCAGCGCCGCACAGGTTGGCATTGTATTTGCTGGCGCTGAAGGCCGGAAGGGTGGTGCGCGCCGTGCGCGCCGCCGGGTCTGCCCCAAGCGGGCCATCGCGGTGACTGCCGGGTGCGCGAGGCGACGGGAGCGGCTGGCGTCGAATGCTCCCCGCGTCGCGCGGCTCACTGCCTCCTGCCCTGCCGGGCAACGGCAGACAAGGATGTCCTCGTTGACCGATCCTCGTGCGAGGACAAGCGACCGAGACCGCTTCGCCGGGCGAAGCTGAGGCTTCGCCGGGCATGCGGCGCCATGGCCCGAGCCAGGCACTCGATGGGCCTGGGCGCCGCAGGAAGGGATCGCCTCTATGGACAGCGAGGGAACCTCGTCCCTCCGTCAGTCGCGCGCGCCAGTGCTGTGGAGCGCCGCTACCGTCCGGGCGCTGCTGGCCGCCATGCGCCCGCACCAGTGGACGAAGAACCTGCTGGTCTTCGCCGCGCTGGTCTTTGCCCAGCGGCTGACCTATGGCGGGGACGTCCTCCGCGCTGCGGTCGCGTTCCTGTGCTTCTGCGCCGCGTCGAGCGCCACCTATCTGTTCAACGACGTCTGCGACGCGGAGAACGACCGCCGGCATCCACTCAAGCAGCACCGCCCGGTCGCCAGCGGCGCGCTGCCAGCTCAGGTGGCGCTGCTGGCTGCTCTGGCGCTCGGTGTGGTGGCGGTGGGCGGCGCGCTGGCCCTTCGCCTGCCCGTCGGCGGGATCGTGGCAGGGTACCTGGCGCTCCAGCTCGGCTACTCGCTGCTGCTCAAGCATGTGGTGATCGTGGACGTGCTGTGCATCGCGGCGAGCTTCGTGCTCCGAGCGGGCGCAGGGGCGGCGGCCGTGGAGGTCGAGTTCTCGAGCTGGCTGCTGATCTGCACGGCGCTGCTCGCGCTGTTCCTGGCACTGGCCAAGCGCCGCCACGAGCTGCTGCTGGTGGAGAACGCACACAACCACCGCCGGAGCCTGGCCGACTACAGCCCCCAGATGCTCGACCAGATGATCGCCGTCGTCACCGCCTCCACGCTGGTGGCCTACTGCATCTACACGATCTGGCCCGAGACCGTCGCGAAGTTCGGGACGGACGGCCTGAAGTACACCATCCCGTTCGTGCTCTACGGCATCTTCCGCTACCTCTACATCGTCTACTCGAAGGAGGGGGGCGGGAGCCCGTCGCGGCACCTGCTGACCGACCGCCCGCTGCTCGTGGCCATCTTCCTCTACGCCCTCGTCAGCGCCGCGATCGTGCTGAGGTGGCTGGGCTGAGGGGAAAGGGACGTTCGTGACCGACGCCAATGCCAAGCCGACGCCCGCCCAGCGGCCCGCGGGCCAGCGCTGGTGGCCGCTCGCCGCCGTGGCGCTGCCGCTCGTCGTCTACGTGGCGACGCTGACGCCGACGGTGCTGGACGGCGACGCGGCGACCTTCGCGCGCCAGGCGCACGTGCTCGGCCTCGCGCACGCCCCTGGCTACCCGCTGGTGGGGATGGCCGGCAGGGCCGTCACCGCGGTCGTGCCCTTCGGCGACCCCGGCTGGCAGGCGAACCTGGTGGGCGCGCTCGCCGCGGCGGCGAGCCTGGCGCTGGCCTACGCCCTCGCCCGACGCTGGGGGGCGGGCCCGGTGCCCGCGACGATGGCGGCCTGGGTGCTGGCCTTCTCGCCGCTGTTCTGGAGTCAGGCGCTGTTCATCAACCCGTACATGCTCGGCGTGGCGGTCGCCCTCGGGGTGTTCCTGCTGCTCGACGTGTGGGCGGAGCGGCGCGGGCTGTGGCTGCTGGCAGCGGCAGCGGCGCTCTACGGCTTCGGCATGGGCGGCCACCCGAGTCTCGCGCTCTACCTGCCCGGCGTAGCGGCCTTCGTGCTCGTCAAGCTGCGGGGGGACGGGTGGCGGCGGATCGCGCTGTCGGCCCTTGTGGGCACAGGCGCTGCCGTCGTGGGCTGCCTGCCGTGGCTGGGCTACACGGTGCTCTACCTGTCGCGGGAGCCGATCCCCCAGGGACGGACCTTCGTCGAGCACCTCGTGGTGTTCCTCCAGGCGGGCGATTCGCCGTCGGACTGGCGGACTTTCGTCTTCGGCGTCTTCTCGAAGGCGTACGTCAGAGCCGTGCTGGGGCACGGGCTGCTGACGCTCTCGCAGGTCTCGCTGGCGGGCGTGGCGCTGGCGGCGGTCGGCGCGGTATCGCTCGCGCGGCGCCGCTGGCCGGTCCTCCTGCTGGTGGGGCTGGGCTACCTGGCGCAGACGAACTTCGCGTGCACCCTGAAGCACTGGCATACGTTCGATGTCTACCGCCTGCCGACCTACGCGCTCGTGGCGCTGCTGGCGGCGGTGGGCCTCGGGGCGGTTGCCCGCAGGGTGAAGTCCTACGAATGGCGGCTGGGGCTCTGCCTGGGGGCGGCGGTGCTGTGCCTGGCGCCGCCGTGGGCGACGCTGGCGGTCGTGCCGCCGGGGTCGGGCGGCGGCGTGCTCGCGCGGCTGCGGCCGCAGATGCCCTTCCGCTGGGCCTTCGCGCGGGAGAACCGCGCCGACTGCGAGACCGCGCTCGGGCAGGTGGGGGACGGCTCGGCGCTGGTCACCACCTGGGGCCCCTACGCCACCTGCCGCTTCCTCCAGGACGTGGAGGGCGTCGGGCGGGGGGTGCGGCTGGTGACCGACGACGAGTCGGCCGAGCAGCTTCAACGCCTGCTGGCGGCGCCGCGTCAGCGGGTCTGCGTGCTCGTGCGGGGGAAGGGCGCGTCGAAGGACCTGAGGCGATGGCTGGACCCGCAGCCGATGTTCGTCGGCGCGCGGCACGTGCTCTATCGGGCTGCGCCCGGGCAGGAGACCCGCGCGGACGCCCGTCGCAATTCTGTCGGAGAGCACTGACATGGCAGACCCGTCCCAGGCCGCGACCGCGGCGACGACCAGTGAGGCCGAGGCCGCGCCGCAGGCCACGCGCTACGAACGCGTGATGGTCACCGGCGGCGCAGGCTTCCTTGGCATCAACCTCACCCGCTACCTGCTCGCACGGGGCCACAAGGTCACGTCGCTCGACCTCGCCGACTTCGACTACCCCGACTGCAAGGACCAGGTGACCGAGGTCACCGGCGATATCCGCGACCGCGCCGCCGTGGACAGCGCGATGGAGGGCGCCGACTGCGTCGTCCACTGCGCCGCCGCCCTCCCGCTCTACAAGCCCGAGGACATCCGCACGACCGACCTCGACGGCACCCGCAACGTCCTCCAGAGCGCCCTCGACCACGGGATCCCCCGCGTCGTCCACGTCTCCTCCACCGCCGTATACGGCATCCCCGACCACCATCCGCTCTACGAGGACGACCCGATGGACGGCGTGGGCCCCTACGGCGAGGCCAAGGTCGCAGCCGAGGCCGTCTGCCACGAGTTCCGCGAGCGGGGCCTCTGCATACCCATCATACGCCCCAAGTCGTTCATCGGCCCCGAACGCCTCGGCGTCTTCGCCATCTTCTACGAATGGGCGAAGGACGGCAAGAACTTCCCCATGATCGGCAACGGGCGCAACCGCTACCAGCTACTCGACGTCGAGGACCTCTGCGAGGCCCTCTACCTGTGCATCACCCTGCCGGCCGAGACCGTCAACGACGTGTTCAACATCGGCGCCAAGGAGTTCGCCACGATGCGGGAGGACTGGCAGGCGGTGCTCGACCGCGCGGGCCACGGCAAGCGGATCATCTGCTTCCCCGCGTGGCCGATGATCTGGACCCTCCGCTTCCTCGAGCTCATCCACCTCTCGCCCCTCTACAAGTGGGTCTACGAGACCGCCGCCACCGACTCCTTCGTCGCCATCGACAAGGCCGAGCGCGTCCTCGGCTTCACCCCCCGCTACTCGAACCAGCAGGCCCTCGTCCGCAACTTCGAGTGGTACCTCGAGCACCTCGACGAGTTCGAGAACACCACAGGCGTCTCCCATCGTGTGCCCTGGAAGCAGGGCATCCTCAAGCTCTTCAAGGTCTTTTTCTAGGGACGGCCCATGGCCGACAGGCCGGACACCCCTGAGCCCGCCGATGACCCGCACGCCAGCCCAGGATGGGACCGTCCCGCGGCGGCGCCGGGCCGCGCCCGTCGCCGCGAGCTGGATGCGCTTCGCCACCCTACGCTACCCCCGGCATGCCGAGGGCGTGCGCGCCGACCTGCGGCTGGACTGGGACCGCGGCGGCCGGATGCCCCTGGTTACGACGCGACGCACAAGGCGGGGGCTTGCGGTCCGAGCACCTGGCCGCCCCGGCAGAGAGAAAGGAGAGGAGCCTCATGCTAGGGTCCTTCAGACGAGCCCTCGTGACGGGCGGAGCCGGCTTCGTCGGGAGCCACCTGTGCGAGCGCCTCCTCGAGGAGGGTCTCGAGGTCGTATGCCTCGACAACTACGTTGCCGGCAAGCCTGAGAACATCGCGGCGCTCCGCGACGCGCCGGGCTTCGTCGCAGGTGACTGCGATGTGGTCGACTTCGAGGGCGTCCGCAAGTGGATGGAGGGGGTGGACGTCGTCTTCCACAACGCGGCCTCGAAGTGCACCGTGTGCCTTCGCGATCCGCGGCGGGACCTCGACGTCAATGCTAAGGGCACCTTCAACCTGCTCGAGGCTGCGCGGCAGTGCGGCGTCAGGAAGTTTGTCCACGCTTCCACGGGCTCCGTTTACGGGGAGCCGCAGTACTTCCCGGAGGATGAGGAGCACCCGACGCGGCCGTCGAGCTTCTATGGCGTCAGCAAGCTCGCGGGGGAGGGCTACTGCCGCGTGTTCGCGAAGATGTACGGCATGGACATCACGGTGCTGCGGTACTTCCACGTCTACGGACCTCGGCAGGACTCGAGCGATTACGGGGGGGTGATCCCGATCTTCTGCCGACGCGTGCTCAACGGGGAGCCGCCGATCATCTTCGGCGACGGCACCCAGGTGCGTTCGTTCACCTACGTGAATGACGACGTCGCGATCAATCTGGCCGCGGCGACGAACCCCGCCATGAGCGGCCAGTGCTACAACTGCGCATCGGGCATCCAGGTCACCATCGGCGAGCTGGCGCAGCTCGTGCTCAAGCACTTCGGCCGCCCCGACCTCGAGCCCGTCTACCGCGACTGGAAGCCCGGCGACATCCGCGTCTTCAAGGTCGCCAACGCGAAGGTCAAGGACGCGACGGGCATCGAGTTCACCAGCTTCGAGGACGGGCTGCGCGAGACGGCCGAGTGGTACCGCAGCCGGCTCGCCCGGGAGGCCAGCCAGCATGTTTGAGGGCAAGCGCATCGGCATCGTGGTGCCCGCGCACAACGAGGAGCGTCTGATCGCCAGGACGATCACGACGATGCCGGAGTTCGTGGACCACATCGTCGTCGTCAACGATGGCAGCGGGGACCGCACGCTCGAGATCGTGCAGGGTCTCGCGAGCGGCGACCACCGGATCGACGTCGTTGACCACGAGACGAACCTCGGGCTGGGCCAAACCCTCATCGATGGCTACCAGCGCGCGCTCGAGCTCGACGCCGAGGTGATCGCCGTCATGGCCGGCGACGCGCAGATGGACCCTGGCGACCTGCCCGACGTGCTGCGCCCCATCACTAGCGGCACGGCCGACTATGCCAAGGGCAATCGCCTGCTGGTCGACGACGTCCGGCGCCAGATGCCGGGCTACCGCTTCTACGGCAACGCCGTGCTCACCATCCTCACGAAGTTCGCCACCGGCTACTACCACGTCATCGACCCCCAGTGCGGCTACACGGCCATCTCGGCCCGCGCGCTCCGCGCCATCCACATCGACGAGATGACCAAGGGCTACGGCTACAACGCCGACATCCTGACCCGGCTCAACATCCTCAACTTCCGCGTCGCCGATGTCGCCGTGCGGCCAGTCTACGGCGAGGCTGTCAGTGGCATCAAGCTCCGCAGGTACGTGCCCCGCGTCTCCTGGCTGCTCTCGAAGCTCTTCTTCAAGCGGCTCAAGGAGAAGTACCTGATCCGCGACTTCCATCCCGTCGTGCTCTTCTACCTCGCGGCCATGGTGCTCACCCCGCTGGCCGTCTTCCTCGGCGGATGGATCGTCGAGCACTACCTCGTCAATCACCGCGTCTCGGTGCCCACGGTGACCCTGTTCGCGATCTTCGCCCTCTTCGCGGGCCAGGCAGCGTGCTTCGCCATGTGGATCGACATGGACTACAACAAGCACCTCAACGCGCAGTTCGGGCGGCCCATCGGTTCCCGCGCCCCCTCCGGCGGGGCGGAGCCGGCGGCGGGCGAGGAGTAGGAGCCAACACGGCATGGCCGACGGACGAGCACAGCGCGCAGCAGGAGAGGGGGCCGACGGCGGCCAGTCGGGCGCCACGGCCGGGCTGTCGCGTCTGGTGCGCCACCCGGCCTGCCGCGCAGTCGGGTTGGTGGTCGGCATGGGCCTGCTGGCCGCGCTCGTCGCGGCGCTGGTCCGCGGGCATCGGCAGCTCCCGCCCGAGGCGCTGCGCATCAGCGGATGGGTGGTCGCCGCAGCGGTTGCGCTGTGCTGGGGCGGCAACGCGGCATGCGCGCTCCAGTGGCGCGTCCTGATGCGAGCGCTCGGCGCGGACCTCACCCGTGGCGAGGCGCTCAGGATCCACTGGCTCGTGCAGCTCTGGAAGTACATCCCGGGGAAGATCATGCTTCTGGTCGGCAAGGCATACCTGTGCGTGCGGCAGGGCATCTCAGCGCAGCGGGCCGCGCTCGGCGTCGCCTACGAGCAGGTGTTCATCCTCGCCTCGGCAGCGTTCGTCGTGCTTTTCTGCGGGGTCGCGGCGAGCAGGGAGTTGCTGCGCGACCACGTCGCTCTCATCCTGGCTTGCGCCGTTGCCGGGGTCGCGTGCCTGCATCCGCGGGTGATGCGCTTCGTGCTGGCTATCGTCTCGCGCATTGTGCGGGCAGAGGGGCAGTTGCGCGAGCTCTCCTACGGGGAATCGCTCGCGCTGATCGGGCGCTATGCGGTCTACTGGGTATTCCAGGGGGCGGCCGTTTATGTGCTGGCTTGGGCGCTGGCCGACCTGCCGCTGATGCGCCTGCCTTACTGTATCGGCATGACCACGCTGGCCACTGTGCTCGGCTTCCTGGCGGTCGTGATCCCCGCGGGCCTTGGCGTGCGGGACGGGATCATCACGGCGATGCTGTCGCTATACATGCCGGCCCCGCTGGCGATCGCTGCGTCGCTGGCCTATCGCGTGGTCGTGACCGTCGCCGAGCTTCTGGGCGTGGCGACCGCGCTGCTGCTCTCGCGGCGCCGGAGGCCGGTCGCGGCGGCGCCTTCGCTGTCACCGTGCCCTCGGGTCACGCCGGGCGAGTCCGATCAGCAGGGGAATGCAACGTGACCGACGCGCTCGAGCAAGCCGGCGGCCTCGGCCCGGGCTCCGATGGGGCGCCCACGACTGGCGTGGGCCGCTGGGCGACGGCGGCGCAGGTGCTGGCCGTCGTGGTGCTGGCGGTGGTGCTCCAGTGGCCGCGGGCGCGGGAGCGGGATTTCTGGTTCTCGGACGCGTCGCGGCATGCGCTGGACGGGGTGTTCGTGGTGGATCTGGTCCGCGAGGGCGGCTGGCGCGCGCCGCATGCGTACGGGCAGCGGTATTTCGCGCGCTACCCTGCGCTCGGGGTGGTGTACTACCCGCCGTTCTTCGCGCTGGTGGAGGCGGCAGTGTACGCGGTGGTCGGGCCGGGCGTGGGGGCGGCGCGTGCCACGGTAGTGGCCTTCGGCGTGGCGGCTGGGCTGGGGTGCTACGCGCTGGGGCGGGCAATGGTCGGCCCGGGGTTCGGGCTCATGGCCGCGGGCTGCTTCCTGACGATGCGCGACTCGGTGTACTGGGCGCGTGACGCGATGCTGGAGATGCCGATGGCGGCGATGATGGTCCTCGCCGCGTGGTTCTTCTACCTGTGGGTGGAACGGGAGAGGCGGTGGGCCGTGTGCGCTGCTGCCGCTGCGCTGGTCGCGGCCGTCCTGACGCGGCAGACGGCGGGTGTCCTCGTGCCCGTGTTTGCGGGGTACGTGGTGCTTCGGGGGAAGTGGCGGCTGCTCAAGCGGCCGGAGGCGCTGGCGTCGCTGGCGTTCGTTGTGGTCGTGCTGGGCTGCTACGGCGTGTTCCAGGTCAGGTACTACGGCTCGCAGGTGAACAGCTCGCTGGTGGGGGAGGGGGTGCTGGCGAAGGTGGGGTCGCTGCGGCGGTGGGCTTACTTCGCCCGGCATCTGCCCCGCGGGACGTCCCTGCCGCTGGCGGTCCTGGCCGTCCCCGGGCTGGTCGCGGCGCTGCGGCGCCGCGCGTGGGGCATCATGGGGCTGTGCGCGCTGTGGCTGGTCATGGGCTACGTGATGCTGACTTACGTTGCCATTCGCACGCCGCG
>CAZDNN010000185.1:0-10743 GCA_964506385.1 uncultured Planctomycetota bacterium | reverse complement strand
CGCGGCGGCAGAACAGGACGTACGAGCTGGCGGGCAAGCGCGACGGCATCGTCAGGCTGGCGGACGGGCGACCGGTGGTCCTCGAGCGCAAGACGACCGGCGAGGACATCGGCTCGGAGTCCGACTACTGGCTCCGCCTGCGCTGCGACCCGCAGATCTCCCTCTACCTCCTGTCGGCCCGCCACGACGGCCATGACGCAGGCGGCGTCCTCTACGACGTCCTGCGCAAGCCGTCCATCCGCCCGCGCCGGATCCCAGTGACGGATGACGACAGCCTCAAGATGGTCATCGACGACGAGACCGGCGAGCGTGTGCTCAACGCGAACGGAAAGCCGCGGCAGTCGGCAGGCCCGGGCATGACCCTGGCCACGCGGACGGAGACGGCCGAGGAGTACGGCGCGAGGCTGCTGGCCGACATCGAGGAGCGGCCTGACTTCTACTTCCAGCGGCGTGAGGTCCCGCGGCTGGAGGACGACCTCGAGGAGTTCCGCCTCGAGTGCTGGCAGCAGGCGAAGCTGCTCATCAGCTGCCGGCGCTGGGGTCGATGGTTCCGGAACGTCAGCCGCAACACATGTCCCTTCTGCGAGTACTCGAGCCTGTGCCTCCAGTCCATCACGGTGGATTCGGCGATGGCGCCGGCCGGCTTCGAGTTCGTGTCCGACGTACACCCCGAGTTGAAGGAAGGAGACTGACATGCCGAGCGCACCGGCACGGCCCGCGCCACCGCCGCGCGTGCCGACGAGGTCGATGCAGCGTCGCACGCTGCGCTTCGAGGAGCCCGACGCCGAGGCCGGCCACCGGATCGTGCTCTACGGCCCCGGAGGGGTAGGCAAGACGTCGCTCGCCGACCTGGCTCCCGGCCCCGTGGCGAGCTTCGACCTGGACGACTCGCTCGCGGTCCTGCGGCCCGAGCACACCCAGCGGGTCGCTGGGGTCGAGACCTGGGACGACCTGAGGGCCACCCTCAACGGCGACGGCTGGGAGCCGGTCCGGACGGTGGTCATCGACTCTGCGACGCGGTCCGAGGAGCTCGCCGTCGTCTGGACCCTCGCGAACGTGCCCCACGAGAAGGGCCACCGCATCGCCCGGCTCGAGGACTACGGCTACGGCCGCGGCTTCGGCCACGTCTACGAGACGTTCCTCACCCTGCTGGGCGATCTCGACCAGCACGTCCGGGCCGGGCGCAACGTCATCCTCATCTGCCACGACTGCACGGCCACCGTGCCGAACCCGGCCGGTGAGGACTGGCTGCGGTACGAGCCGCGGCTCCAGTCGCCGTCGAGCGGCAAGGCGTCGGTCCGGCTCCGTGTCCGGGAGTGGGCGGACCACGTCTTCTTCCTGGGCTACGACATCGACGTCCAGGAGGGGAAGGGCAAGGGGGCCGGCACCCGCACGCTCTGGCCGGTCGAGATGCCCCACTGCATGGCGAAGAGCCGGACCCTGTCCGACCCCATCCCCGTGTACCCCGACGACAGGACCGTCTGGGACGCCCTGTTCGGCACCAGCACCACCACCGATCCCAAGGAGGATGCGCCCGATGATCGCCAACCGTGAAGGCCGTTTCCGCGCCAGCGTCACCGACCGCGGGGTGAACGAGAGCGGCCCGAACAACCTGTGCACCGTGATCCTGAGATTCCACCTGACCGAGGAGTACCGCGACGGCGAGTGGCACGACGTGTCGGCCGAGGACCTCGAGATCGTCGCCTACAACTACATCGAGAAGCGGGACGGCAGCCTCAACGAGTTCATCGTCGAGGCCCTGATGGCGGCCTTCGGCTGGCCGGGGGTGGACCCCTTCTGGTTCGAGGACGTCGAGTCGCTGCCCGAGGTGCAGGTCACCCTCGGGTTCGAGACGTACCAGGGCAAGGAGCGGTTGCGGGTGCGCTTCATCAACCCCTACGACTCCGAGCCGTCCGTCGGCGTGACCCACGCCGACGCCAACCAGCGCCGCGCGCTGAAGGCTCGCCTCGGCTCGAAGCTCCGCGCCCACTCGGGCGGGACGCCCGCCCCCGCGCCGAGGCCCGCAGGTCGGCCGAAGCCGCCTCCGGCGCAGCCCCAGGCAGCCGCCACGATGGAAGGCACGTGGGAGCTCTTCACCCAATGGGCGAAGAATACCCAGGCCGACGAGACCCAGCTCCACGAACAGTGGTTCGCCACCATCAAGGCTGTCTGCGGCCACGAGGACGCCGAGCGGGTGACGCCGGAGCAGTGGGCGGAGATCCAGGCGAAGGTCCCCGATAACCCGTTCTAGCGCACGCCAGCGCCCCGGCGTCTCCCTGCCGCCGGGGCGCACCACCTCCCCCTGGCGAAGAGCACCATGGCCTTCACCCTTCGCGACTACCAGCGCCGCGCCGTGGACCGGCTCAAGGCCGTGCTGACGCGGCGCCCGATCCTGGTCGCACCCACCGGGTCCGGCAAGACGCTGATGGCTGTCTCCCTGGTCCAGGAGCTCGGCGTCCCGACGCTGTGGCTGGCGCATCGCAAGGAGCTCATTGACCAGGCCGCTGGGCACCTGGCGCGGCTGGGCCTCTGGCCGGGTCGGATCCTGGCAGGGTATCCGCCGGAGCCCTTCGCTCAGGTCCAGGTCGCGAGCGTCCAGACACTCATACGCCGAGCGATGCCGCCAGCGGAGCTGGTGGTCGTGGACGAGGCCCATCACGTGGCCGCCACGTCGTACGGCCGCATCCTGGACAGTTACCCTGACGCCCACGTGCTCGGCCTCACGGCCACGCCGTTCCGCCTCGACGGGCGTGGCCTGGGCGACGTCTTCGGCGAGATCGTGGTGGCGGCCTATGCCGACGAGCTGTGCGAGGAGGGGGTACTGCACGACCCCCGCGTCTACGCCGGCAAGGCTCCCGATCTCCGTCACGTGAAGATCGCCATGGGCGACTACGCCCTGGGCGAACTCTCGAAGCGGACGAACACCAAGGAGCTCAACGCGGACATCGTCCAGACCTGGCTGGAGAAGTCAGCAGGCCGGCGCACGGTTGTCTTCGCGGTCGACATCGCGCATTCGCAAGCCATCGTCGAGGCGTTCATCGCGGCGGGCATCCCAGCCGAGCACCTCGACGGCAAGACCGTACGCTCGGAGCGCGAAGCGGTCCTTCAGCGTCTGCGCGACGGTGAAACCCTCATCGTCTCCAACTGCATGGTCCTCACCGAGGGCTGGGATCTCCCCGCCCTCGAGACGGCCATCATCGCCCGGCCGACGGCCAGCCTCAATCTCCATCTCCAAGCTGTGGGCAGGATCATGCGGGCCTGCCCGGGCAAGGACGGCGCCGTCGTCCTCGACCACGCCGGCAACCACCACGTCCACGGGCGGGTGACCCGACGCCTCGAGTACAGCCTCGACAGCGGGAAGAAGGTCGGCGAGAACGACCCACTCGGCCTGAGGCGCTGCGGGGCCTGCCAACTGCTCTTCGACCCCGACGAGCCGTGCTGCCCCGAGTGCGGGTGGACGCCGGAGCCGCCCGCTCGCGAGCGACCGTCCATCCACGGGGCGGGGCGCCTGGTGCAGTTCGACGACGGCGACTTCGCCTACCGCGCCCAATTCTGGCGACTGATCGAGGCGCAGCGCATGGCAGCCGGCTACAGGCCGGGCTGGGCGGCTTACCGGTTCCGGGAGCGTTTCGGCACCTGGCCGGTCGTGGGCGACGGCGAGTTGATCGATCCCGAGCGCGCGACCCTCGACGAGAAGCGCGCAGTCTACATCGGCTTCCTCCGTCAGGCCGAGGACAAGGGCTACAAGCGCGGCTGGGCGGCGCACAGGTACCGCGAGGTCTTCGGGTGCTGGCCTCGCGGGTTCGTCAGGGAGATCCGACGCGACGAGGTAGCGGGACGTTTCACGAGGCTGACGCAGGCCTGATGCCCGAGTCCGAGCGGCAGATCCAGAACGCCATCCTCCGTGCCTTCGGCACGAAGCGCTGGATGAGGTTGTGGAGAGCGAATTCGGGCGTCGCGCAGATCGGCCGACGCATCGTGCGGTTCGGCGTGCCCGGCCAGGCGGATCTGACGGGGATTCTGCCCGATGGACGCCGGATCGAGGTGGAGATCAAATCCGCCACGGGACGGCAGACCCAGGACCAGAAGAACTTCCAGCGGATGATCGAACGCTTCCGCGGCCTCTACGTCCTCGCGCGTTCCGTCAAGGACGTTCGCCGGGCACTGACAGTGGAGGGCTACGACGTCGACGCGCCGTAGCCCTGCAACAGGGAGAGCCATGAGCAACCCCTCCAGCCGGCCTGAGGCCAACGGTTTCCTCGATGCTGCCCTCGAGTACGCGGCGCGGGGCTGGCTCGTCCTCCCGCTCAAGCCCGGCAGCAAGGCGCCGATCACCCGGCACGGCTTCAAGGATGCCAGCAAGAGCAAGCGAACGATCCGCCGGTGGTGGCGCAAGCACCCCGACGCGAACGTCGGCGTGCGCACCGGCCGGGAGTCGGGGCTGGTGATCCTCGACGTCGACCGGCACGGCGATGCCGACGGCGAGGCCTCGCTCGCCGAGCTGGCCAGGGAACACGCCGACGTCCCAACAACGCTCGAGGTGAGGACCCCCAACGGCGGTCGCCACCTTTACTTCGCCCATCCGGGCGGGGAGGTCAGGAGCCGGACCGGCCTGCGACCTGGCGTGGACCTCAAAGGCGAAGGCGGCTACGTTGTGGCGCCGCCTTCGATGCTCGAGGGGTGCGGCGAGCCGTATGCGGCGCAGAACGGCAGCGCCCTCGCTCCGACCCCGGAGTGGCTCCTCGAGGAAGCCAGCCGCCAGCTTTCCCCCGCTCCGTCTCCGACGACCCCCGCGCCGAGCCAGCGGCGCTCCCGCTCCGAGAAGCACTACGCCGAGACGGCCCTCAAGCTGGAGCTGCGCAGCCTTCGCGATGCCGCCGAGGGCACGCGGAACGACACGCTCAACAAGGCGGCCTTCAACCTGGGCCAGCTCGTCGGCGGTGGCTATCTCGACCGCGACCGCGTCGAGTCCGAGCTGGCCGCGACCGCTGCCGTCATCGGCCTCGGCGAACGCGAGGCCGCGTCCACTATCAAGAGCGGCGTTGAAGCCGGCATCAAGGAACCCCGCACGATCACCGCGCGACCCCGCGTCAAGGGCCCGCTCCCTGTGGCCGCCGCGCCTGGACGGGTCATCCTGATCCCTGGCCCGCACCTCGACGATCACGACCGGTACGTCGAGCAGTCGTGCAAGACTTTTGCCGACGAGGTCATCGGCGCGCTCCCCAACGACATCATCTATCGCAAGAGCCACCTCCCCGGCGAGCTTCAGGGGCGCGCGGGCGCCCGGCGCTGGGCCGAGCTGTCCGATCGCAGGGCAAGACTCATCATCGACGAGCATCTCCGGCTCGCCGCGTGGTACCAGCGGAAGAAGGAGGAAGGCGCTGTCCTCGTCTTCAAGCCGTGCAGCACGGATCACGCAAGCCTGGTCGTCGCCGGCGCACAGGATGACAAGCGGGTGCGCGAGCTGGGCCTCCTGGTGAGCTACCCCGTCTACGGCCCCGGCTTCGAGCGGGTGCGGCCCGGCTGGCACAACGGCGTCTACTACGACGAGCCGCCCTCGCTGTGCGGCATCGTGCCCGAACGCGACATCCAACGAATCCACGAAGAGCTCCACGAGCTGGTCGTGGACTTCCCGTTCAAGGACGAGGCGAGCCGTCAGAACTTCATCGGACTCATGCTCACCCCGCTCGTCGCACCCGCCATCGACGGGAACCGGCCCCTCCACCTGCTGCTCTCGCCCCTCGAACGCACGGGCAAGACCAAGCTCGCCGAGGAGGTCCTCGGCGGGGTGGTCCTGGGTCGTCAGGCCCCGGCCCTCCAACTCACCGACCGCGACGAGGAGCGCGACAAGCGCCTGCTCGCCTTGCTCCTCGAGGGCGAGACCGTCGTCCACCTCGACAATCTCCCGCGCACCATCGACAGCGCGGCGCTGTCGTCGATCCTGACGGCGACGACGTACCAGGGCCGCGTCCTCGGCGCCTCGAAGATCGTCAGTCTGCCGAACACGGTCACCTTCGTGGCCTCGGGCAACAACGTCGAGTGCAGCGGCGAGATCGCCAAGCGGACCGTGCCCATTCTGCTCCAACCGAGCACGCCGCATCCCGAGGCACGGCAGGACTTCCTGCACCCGAACCTGCGCGCCTACGTCCGAAGTGCGCGTCCCCGCATCCTCGCCGTGCTGCTGGGGATGGTCGAGAACTGGCTGGCCGAGGGGCGCCCGCCTCACGAGAACCGACTCGGCGGCTTCGAGAGCTGGTCCGAGACCATCGGCGGCATCCTCCACGCAAACTGCCTGAACCGGTGGCGGACGAACGAGGAGGAATGGCGTAAGACTGCCGATCCCGTTGGGCAGGAGTGGGAGACGTTCGTCGAGGCGTGGTGGGAACGGTTCGGACCCATGCCCGTGTCGGTCCGAGAGCTGATGCAGGTGGCCGACGACGTCGATTGCTTCCAGGCAGCGCTCAACCGGATGACGGAACGGGGACGCAGGACGGCCTTCGGCACCCTGTTGCGTCGGCGGGTCGATACGCCCATCGGCGAGGTCGTCATCCGCCGCCACGGCTACGGCACACACTCGGCCTATCTGCTGGAGCGGAAGCGTCGTGACTAGCCCGGCCCGCGCAACCTCTGCAACCTTGGCGCAACCTTCAGATCAAAGGTTGCGCGGGCCAAGGTCTTCGCAGGCAGCAACTTATGAGGCCAAGCGCAACCTTTGCAACCTCTCTCTTACCTCGCGCGTACGGGGGCGCGCGAGCGCACATGGGCGCGCGCATGTACGCGGACACACGCGTATAGGGCCCGTCAAAAGGTTGCAAAGGTTGCGCCGGGAGTTCCAACCGTCTGGGACTACAGGACTTACCCCGCGCAACCTTGCCGGAAAAGGTTGCGCTGAAGGTTGCGCAGGTTGCGCTCAGGAGGCCAGTATGAAGCAGATGTCCCTGTTCGGCACGCTCAGAAAGCCGTCGCCGCTAACGTCCCAGCAGCCGTCCAGACCACCGCTCCGCAGGCCGTCATCGTCGCCGTCACTCCGCAGACCCCCGTCCTCGCCACCGCTCAGGCCCAGACCATCTGTCCGCGCGCGCGGGCGCGTGATCGACATGCTCCTCGCGCGGGCCCTCGCGGGCCTCACGCCCGATAAACGCTACGAGTTCGAGGAACGCGTGGCTATCGCGATCCACGACGGAGGCCTGAGCGAAGCCGATGCCATCGATGCTGCACTCAGCCGGGAGACCACGCCATGCGTCCAGTAAGAACGCTTCGCGCGCCCGACTACGTCAACCACTGCCCTCTGTGCGGATGGCCTGAGGGCCAGCCCTGGATCACGGTCGAGCAGGCCGCGGCCTCCCTCGCCATCGCCCCGAGAAAGCTCCGCGAGATGATCAATGCGGGCGCCTTCAGCCAGGTCATGAAGGTCGCGCGCCGGTGGCGCATCCACCACGAAGCACTCGACTCCTACATCACCGCGACCCGCGAACTGGTCGGTTCCGGCGAAAAAAACAGAAAAATCGTCGAGGCCAACGACGGGTAGGTACGTGTACGACGACATGCCGAAACGGGATGTGTTCCAATGCTCAACGGACGCTGAACGGATGCCGAACAGACGCTTCGCGAGACCCATCGCGACGAGGACCCACGGATGAAGCAGGCTCACCTTCCCGCATTCGGGCTTTGCACGCTGGCCACCCTCTCCTTCGTGGCCGGTTGCTCGTTCCCGTCTGTCTTGCAGGTCCATGACTCCGTGCGCCCGGCGCGGGCGTACGAGATCACAGTGGACTTCTACAGCAGCGAGCCGAAGCAGGAGCCCAAGGACACGAGCGTGCTGAAGGAAGCGACAGCGCCGCTCTCCATCGTCGCCGGCGTGACCGCGCTGGCGCAAGGCTTCGACCCGACCCTCTCGCTGGTCGGACTCGCGGTGGCGCAGGTGGCCAATCGGTTCGTCGAGCGGGTGAGCACGGCCAAGTTCCTGACCGAGCGGCTACGCATCCCCGTCCCCGAGGACAGGCCCTTCTTCTTTCAGCGCCAGCGTGACGGCACCGTGACGGCGGTGATCGGGCCGCCGCTGGAGCAGATCGCCAGGCATCCTGACGTGGATCCGACTGTGCGCGCGTGGCTCGACGCCATCGACGGCGATGACCGCACGCCGCAACCGCCGACAGTGCGGCCCGAGTGAGAGCTTTTTTCGTTTCCTCCGCGAGCCGAAAGCCCACGACCATGAAGCCTCGTGGATTCTCAGGTAGAGACGATGGATGACAGTCGACGGTGCACGGCCAAGAGCAAACAGACGGGGGAACGCTGCAAGCGCCCAGCGACGCCAGGCTACACCGTCTGCTACTACCACGGAGCCAACCCGAAGAATCACGGTGGCTGTCCACCGGAGAAGGCGAAGGGCAACCTAAACGCGATGACCCATGGCGCTTACGTTAAGCGCGTGCTCACCGAGGAAGAGCAGCGGATCCACGACGGCTTCATAGCCAGGATCCACGCCGACTTCACCCTCAACGACTCGTCCGATGAGATCGCCGTCGAGATGGCTGCCATCTCCTACATCCAGTTCCTGCGTGCCCAGAAGGCAGGCAAGGAGGACGCGGCGAACGTCCAGGCCAGGATTGTCCGCGAGAGTCTCAAGGACCTCAAGGCCACGAAGATCACCCGCGAGGGCGACGGCAAGGAGCTGACGACCACGCCGGCTCAATGGGCGGCGGAGCTGCTCAAGGAGGTCCGCGCCGCCAGCGCCGCTGCTGGCAAGGGCCAAAAGGACGCCACCGACGAGCCAGGGGAGGATGGCGATGCCGACAGAACGCCGAAGTAACTGCAGATTTGATGGGCCGCTGCCCGGACGGCCCTCCCGCAGGTCCGCGTGCTGTGCACACTTACGTCGCGGCCTTCTGTGCCGCCTGGCCGAGAACTTCGCATTTGATTGGAAATGCGAAGTTCGACCTGCCGCGGGCGTGACCAGGCGCCGGCCCTCCGAGGGCGAGCGGCTGGGCTGGGCGGTGCTGGCCTTGGCCGTGCTCCTGGTCGCCCCGGCGACGGCGGGCCGCGGCGGAGTCGCTGGCGGCGACGGGGCGGCCCCCGCTGGCCGCAGGGCCGCCGGGGGGCCGGCCTTCGAGCCAGTGGCCGCGGCGCCGGCGAAGGACGCGACACGGGCCAACGGGGGCCGCCTGTGGGCCGCCGGGGGCGTGGCCCCGAGCGTCACCGGGCGTCTGGCGCGGGCCGCCGGCGTGGCTTGCCGGGAGGCCAGCATGGAGCGTCTTGAGGGGCTGGCCACATTGCTTCCGGCGGATCCGCCCGAAGCAATGCCTTCGGCGGGGGGGCAAGCACTGTCTGGTCGCGTGCGAGCAGTCACACGGCTCGTCGACGGCCATTGCTTCCGGATCGGCCGAGCGGAAGGCGTTTCCGGCCCGATTCCTGAGGGCCGTCCTTCCGCCGGCGCTGTGCCGTCCCGCTGTTCCCGGTCTGTCGGGGCCCTGTCGGGGCAGCATAAGTGTTCTTCTGCGACGGGGGTGTGGCGAGGGTGTTCGAGGGTGTGGAGAGGGTCGCACGAGGGTCGGGCGCTGTATGTCGGCTGCGGGCGCGGGCTTACGCCGAATGCGGCATGGGCAGGTGGGCCTGTCGGTCACCTGTGGGCCTCTGAGCTCTGTGCTTCTGTCGTCTCTCTGCATGCTCGGCGGCTCTCATGCGCTCTGGTTCGAGGCGAAGAGGCACCGCCCCAGGCAGTGGAGCCTGAGGCGGTGCGGCGGGGGCCGGCGTCAGAGCGCCTCGAGGGCCTCGGTCAGGGCCTCGCTGGGCTGGTGGGTGTAGCGCACGGTGGTCGCGATGCTGCGGTGACGGAGCGCCTCCTGGACCGTGCGCAGGTTGCCCGTGCGCTCCAGCAGGTGCGTGGCGAAGGTGTGGCGAAGGCCGTGGACGGTGACCCGCTTGGCGATGCCGGCCGTCGTGAGCCACTCCTCGACGAGGAGCTGCGCCTGGCGGACCGAGAGCCGACGGCGGCGGTTGGACAGGAACAGAGCCTGGCTCTCGGCCAGGACCTTCTTCCGCTGCTTGATGTAGGCACCCAGCCGGCGCCGGCTCCTGGCGTTGAGGAAGACCTTGTGGGTCTCGCCGCCCTTGGCGGCCACCGTCAGGTGCTTGTCGGCCAGGTCCACGTCGGCGAGGTCGAGGCCCAGGACCTCGGCGACGCGCAGGCCCGTGTTGAGGATGAGATCGATGAGAGTCCCATCCCGCTGAGCCTTCCAGCCCTTCGTGCGGTCGATGGCTTTGACCAGGTGGCGGGCCTCCTGGTGGGTGAGCACGTCGGGCGCCGGCCGTCGCCTGTGCCGCAGGCGGATGGCCGCGGCAGGGTTGGCCTCGACGAGGCCCGTGTCGTACGCCCAGCGGAAGAACGCCTTCACGCTGGTCTTCACCTTGTCCACCGAGCCGGGCGCCTTGGCCGAGCCGTTGGCCTTGAGGGTGACAGCGGCGCCCGTCAGGAAGCTGGCCAGGTCGGCCGTGCCGACGGCCCCCAGCTCCGTCTCGGAGCCGAGGGCCTCGGCCAGCATGCCCAGGTCGTGGAGGTAGCTGCCGATGGTGTGGCGTGAGTGTCCGTTCGCCTCGAGGTGGGTGCGGAAGGCGTCAGTTGCTGCTTTGAGCTGCATCGGCTGTGGCCTCCTGCTGCTTGCGGCGGCGCTTGGGCAGGGCGTCCTTGGGAAAGGCCACGTTCGGGATGTGGCCCTGGCCCTGCGCCCACTCCAGGAGCATGCGGAG
>CAZDNN010000184.1:0-10858 GCA_964506385.1 uncultured Planctomycetota bacterium | reverse complement strand
TCATACCAAGGAGCGATTCCGGCGTCCTTCATTTTGGCGAAAGTCGAGCTTAGAGGACGAGGCAGAAGAGCCTGCTCCAGGGGGGGCGCAGGCCTTGGCTTCCTCATACGGCCAGCTCGCCAGGCAAAGGCGGTGCCGGAGACCTTCTCTCTGCCTCGCCCTCACCTCTCGGACGTGTCAAGAAGCGTGCCAATCGCCTGCGGGGGCTCGCCGGTGGCCAAGTCGCCTTCCCGCAGGCAATCGGCGCTTGACAGCCCCCCCTCCTGCATGGTGAATGGCGGCGTGGAGGATGACAAGGAGGTCTCTGGTATGGCGGCCAAGCGGTACGCTTCGGGGTGGTTGCTCGTCCTGTCGGTCGTGGGTCTCTCCCTGGGCGCCCGCCGCCTGACGGCGGGCGAGTCCATCACGGCGTTCCCGGAAAGCCACCAGACGCTCACGTTCATCCGAGGCGGGGAGACGTACCTGGAGCTTGCCTTCGGGGGCTGGGGCCCGAAGTGGGCCTGGCTGGGCATCAAGGGGCAGGTGAAGGAGGCCGACGGCAAGACCGTAGCGACGAACACCACGACCGTCCGCAGCTCCGGCGCGACGCTGACCCTCCGCGCGGAGGCCGCCAGGTCGGGGCCTCGCCAGCTTACGCTCGACATCGACCTCCGCACCTCGAAGGACACGGACCTGACGTACTTCATCACCGGCCTCACGGTGGACGGGAAGCGATTCGGCAGAGGGAAGGTGCTCGTCACGCTCGCCGACGGCACGAAGAAGACCGTCGCGATGCCCCTGGCGCGTAAGGGGCTCGGCGAAGCCGTCCAGAGCTTCTCACTGGTCGATGTCGCGGGCGAGCAGACCACTGTCGGGCTCGCTCCGCCGCTGGACATCGTGTCCGACGGCGAGGCGCGCATCGTCCTGGCCCGGCATCTGGACGCCGCGAGGCCCGTCCGCGCGCGGATGATCATCGACCTGCCAGTCGCCCTCACCTACTATGCCAGCGGCGCGCGGCTGCCAGATGATCCCGGGTTCGACCGCTGGTACACCTTCAAGCCCACTGAGGACTACGCGAAGCCCAGTGAGATCAGCCTCGCCGACTGGCTCGAGAAGCCCGCGGGGAAGCACGGGCGCATCGTCCGAAAGGGCGACGGCCTCATCTACCACGGCAAGCCGATCAAGCTCTGGGGCCTCAATGTCTGCTACAGCAACTGCGCCCCAGACAAGGACCTCGCGGTGAAGCGCGCCGCCTTCTACGCCAAGCATGGCGTGAACGCCGTACGGCTCCACAAGTATGCCGACGGCCCGGGATGGGCGGGCATCCAGTCGGCGGAGAGCTTCGCCGAGTTCGACGAGGCGGCCCTCGACCGCCTCGACCACTTCATCGCCAGGCTCAAGGAGAAGGGCATCTACGTCAAGCTCTCGTCCACCTTCGGCGTGAAGCTCGGCCCCGCCGACCGCGAGGCGGTGCCCTACATGGACGAGTTCGGCGCGCTCAAGGGCGGCAAGGGCCGCGTGGCCACGGGCCACGGCAGCGTATTCCTGTCCCGCGAGCTTCAGGATCTCCAGATCCGCCAGATCGTGAACATCCTGAGGCACCGCAACCCCTACACCGGCCTGACCTACGCCAAGGACCCGGCGATCGCCGTGGTGGAGCTATTCAACGAGGACAGCGCCCTGTTCTACGGCACCCTCGGCCGGCTCCAGAAGATCCCGACGCTGCGGAAGCGGGCGGCCGAGCGCTTCTGCGACTGGCTGAAGGCGAAGTATGGCAGCAAGGACGCCTGCCTGAAGGCCTGGGGCAGCGGCGGCCTCGGGAGCTTCGCGAACGAGGGCTTCGGGACCGAGAGCTGGGAGGCCAGGACCATCGTGCCCGCCGGCAACCCGTGGTTCTTCGATCCCGCGCAGTTGGCCGGCTCCCAGAAGGCCAAGCGCCGCCGCCTGTTCGACACCATGCGGTTCCTCTACGAGATCCAGAACGAGTTCTACGGCCGCTACGTCAAGGCGATCCGCGACGCAGGGTACGAAGGGGAGATCCTCGCGTCGAACTGGCAGGCCGGCCGAGCCTTCTCCCACTACTACAACCTCCACTCCGACTACCGCGTGGGCCTGATCGACCGCCACAACTACCTCGGCGGCGGCAGCGGGGCCAAGATCAACAACGTCACGATGCTCCGGGTGCCCGGCTCGGGCATGCTCAGCGCCGGCATGCAGCAGGTGGCCGACCGCCCGTTCATGCTCTCCGAGTGGATCCACGTGACCCCCAACGAGTGGGGCGTCGAAGGCCCCGCGATCATTGGCGCCTACGGCATGGGCCTCAACGGCTGGGACGTGTCCTTCATGTTCCAGAACGGCGACAAGGGGACCTTCAGCGACCGCATCGGCGGGAGCCGGTGGGACGTGGTTGCGCCGAACGTCATGGGCGTGTTCCCCGCCGTCGCGCGGCAGGTCCTTCGCGGGGACGTGAGGGAGTCGGACGTGCTGGCCACCCGCTACGTGCACGTCCCCTCGCTCGACGCGGGCAGGCTGGGCTTTGAGGACAAGGTCACCCAGCAGCACGACGTCAAGACCTTCGACAGCGACAAAGTCCCCGCCCGAACCCTGGCCGTCGCACGCTGCGTGGTGAGCTTCACGGACCGCTACCGCGAGACGCCGGCCTTCGACCTGGCCCGCTATGCCAGCGACGGGGTCTACACGTCGTCCACGGGGCAGCTCCGCTGGAAGGAGGGAGCCGCGAAGCTCGACGGCTACTTCACCATCGACAGCCCCGCCACCAAGGCCGTCGTCGGCTTCGCCGCCGGGCAGACGTGCACGCTCGGCGACGTGACGATCGCGCCCCAGAGCCGCTTCGGCGCCATCTACGTGACCGCGCGGGCGCTCGACAAGGACATCGCCTCGGCCCGCGACCTGCTGATCGTGGCCGTCGCGCGGGCGCGGAACACCGCCATGAGGGTCTACCTCGACAGCCGCATCCTCGATCGCGGCAAGCCACCGGTCGTCATGGAGCCGGTCCAGGCGCGCATCCAGATCCGCAAGGCGGGCAATCCCACGGTGCACGTGCTCGACCACGACGGGTGCAAGACCGGCCGCACCCTCCCCGTCCGCGACGGCACCCTCGAGATCGACGGCGCCCGCGACAAGACGTGCTACTATCTCGCCTCCTACGGCGGATAGCGCCGTGACGGCTGGGCAAGATGCCGGGCGCCTCGGCCAGCGAGTGTTGGCGCCTGCGCCCTGCGCGAGTTGACCCTGTCGCGCGCCGCGGTATGATACCGTGGGCGTGGCGGGGCCGCGCTGAGAGCATTGGGATGGTCCAGCGGGGGGGGTATCGCCACCATGGGGAATCGGTCCCGCAATCGCTACTGAGGCGACAACGTTTCCCTTACCCGTCGCGGAGCCCCGAGATGACGGCGCCCGCCTGCCTGAAGGGAGTGATCCTGGCCATGGCGTTCCTGCTCTCCCTGGACGCCGCCGCGCCTGGCGCCAGCCGGCTGGGCGTCTCGATCGTCACGGACCGCAAGCCGGGGCTCGGGGCGACACATGGCCTGCGCAAGCTCGAAGCCGCACTCGCCGCTCGCAAGGTCGCCTGCCGGCGGGTCGGCGCGGTGGCGGATGCCCTCGGGCAGACCGTGGTCGTTGCCGGCCTTGCCCAGGGAAGGGGACCCGCTGCCGAGGCACTCCGGGCGCAAGGCGTCCCTCGGCCGACAGGGCCCGAGGCATTGGTGGTCCGCCGTGCGGCGATAAACGGAAGAAAAGGGCTCCTCGCGGCCGGCTCCGACGACCGCGGCCTGATGTATGCGCTGCTCGACGTGGCCGACCGCGTCGGCTGGGCAGCGGACCCGGCCGATCCGTTCAGCGAGGTGCGAGACGTCGCCGAGCGGCCCTGCGTTGTGGAGCGGGCGCTCTCGGTCTACACGATGCATCGCGGCCACTTCGAGAGCTTCTTCTACGACGAGGCCTACTGGGCACGCTACCTCGACCTGCTCGCCAGAAGCCGCTTCAACAGCTTCGTCCTCATCTTCGGCTACGAGAACGGCGGCTACTTCGCGCCGCCCTATCCCTACTTCTTCGACCTCGATGAGTTCCCCGGCATCCGAGTCCAGGGCATCACCGCCGAGAAGCAGAGGCGGAATCTCGATGCCCTCAACCACCTTATCCGGATGACCCACGAGCGGGGTCTGAGCTTCACCGTCGGCATCTGGGACCACATCTACCGTGGCGGCGTCCAGGGCAGGACCGACCACGCCCGAAGGCCCACGCCCGGCCTCGTTTGGGGCCTGACGGCCGACAAGCTGGTGCCCTACACCCGGGTGGCGCTCGCGAGGTTCCTGAAGCTCGTGCCCGGAATCGACGCCATCCAGTTCCGCATGCACGGCGAGTCGGGGCTCAAGCGGGGCGAGATGCCGCCGTTCTGGGAGGCCGTCTACGGCGTCGTCAAGGCGGCGCGCCCGGGCCTGCGCTTCGACGCCCGCGCCAAGAACTTCCCCGATGCCCTCATCGACAAGGCCCTCGGGATGGGCATCCCAATCCGCATCACCACGAAGTACTGGGCAGAGCAGATGGGCCTGCCGTTCCATCCGACCCACGTCAACCGCCAGAACCAGCGCGACCGCCGCCACGGCTACGCCGACTTACTCCGCTACCCCAAGCGCTACGACGTCCACTGGCGCCTGTGGAACGGCGGCACGACTCGCATCCTGCTGTGGGGCGATCCGGACTACGCCCGCCGCTTCGCCGCGAGCACACACCTCTACGACGGCCAGGGCTTCGAGGTGAACGAGATGCTGGCGACGAAGATGCAGGACCAGCCTCACGACATGGAGCCCTTCCCGCTGCTCGGAGCGGAGCATCGCTACACCGACTACGAGTTCGAGCGCTACTGGCATTTCTACCAGGTCTTCGGCCGGCTGGGCTACAACCCCGAGACGCCGCCCGAGGTGTGGCAACGGGAGTTCACCCGCCGGTTCGGCGAGGCTGCCCACGCCATCGAGCGGGGCCTCCACCGCGCGAGCCAGGTCCTGCCCCGCATCGTCGCCACCTGCTTCCCCTACAAGCGATTCCCCACGACCCGCGGCTGGGTCGAGAAGCAGCGGCGCGAGGACCTGCCCGAGTACGCCCGAGCCGAGGGCAGCGACACCCAGCAGTTCCTGAGCATCGACGAGGCCGCGCGCCTGCATCTCGCAGGCGAGGAGTCGGCGAAGCTCCATCCGCTCCGCAACAGCGAGTGGTACGCCACCGTGGCCGCGGAGGTGCTCGAGGCCGTGGCCGAGGCTGAGAAGCGGATCGGCGACAGGCGCAGCAAGGAGTTCGCCTCGACGATGGTGGACCTGCGGATTCTGGCGAACCTGGCGCTCTACCACTCGCGCCGCATCCACGCCGGCCTCGCCTGGTCATTCTACCGCCACAGCCGCGACCTCAGCGCGCTCGACGACGCCATCCGCGACGAGGCCCACGCCATCGAGGCCTGGCAGCGGATCGTCGAGGCCGCGGGCGACGTCTACCACCACGACCTGATGTTCGGCCGCCGCAGCGCCGGCCTCTCTGGCCACTGGAGGAATGAGCTTGAGGCCCTGAAGCGAGGGCTCGCCAAGCTCAGAGAGCACAGGAAGAAGGCGCGTCCCACCGGCCTCGACGCCGGGCCGCGCATCGCCCACGTCCCCGTCCGACGCAGTGCTCCTGGCAAGGCGATCCTCATCCGCGCCACCGTCGGGGGCAGGAACGGCCTCCGAGACGCGCGCGTCCGGGTCGCCGGCAAGGGTGGCGAGACGTCCATCCCGATGGAGAAGGCGGCGGAGTTCCTCTACTGCGTGGAGATTCCCGCCGCCGCCGTGGCTGAGGGCCTCAGCTACTTCATCGAGGCGACAGACGGGGCCGGCCGCCGCGCCCGATGGCCCGCCGAGCCTGTCGCGGTCACCGTCACCACCGACGCCGATCCCCCGGCACTGACCCACACGCCCATCGCCAGCGCACCCGCCGAGAGACCTCTGACGGTCGCGGCCACGGTGCGCGACCCCGCGGGCGTGAAGTGGGTGCGCCTGCGCTACCGCAGCGTCACGCAGTTCGACGACTACCGCACGCTGGAGATGGAGCCCACGGGCAACGGCGGCGGCTATCGCGCCGTCGTCCCAGCCGAGCACATCCCGGCGAGATGGGACTTCATGTACTTCTTCGAGGTGATGGACAGGGTGGGCAACGGCAGGATCTACCCCGACTTCGAGCGGGAGACTCCCTACATCGTCGTGAAACTCCAGCGCGCCGAGGAGCCGTGATGGTCGGCCGACGCCGGTGTATGCCGCTCGGCCACTTCGTCGCCGCCCCATTCGTCTCACGCGCGATGGTTCGACGCCAGAAGTGACCCGGACACTTCATCTGAGGCAGCCCCCCGAAGCCGGCCTGGTCGCCTGCTGGTTGCCCGACACAGTAACTGGGAAAGCCCGTGTAATCTCGGATCGAGTGTATACCATGGACAAGCGTGCAGTCGCCCTCGCGATCCTGGGAACCTGTCTCTCGGCATCCGCCGATGTCCGCCTCCCCTCGATATTCGGGGACCACATGATCCTCCAGCAGCGCTCCAGGAACGCGGTGTGGGGATGGGCCGATGCGGGCGAGACTGTGACGGTGAAAGCGAGCTGGGGTGCGCAAGCTTCGGCCAGGACAGGCGAAGACGGGAAGTGGAAGGTCCTGCTTGAGACGCCTGGGCACGGCAAGGGGCACAGCCTGACAGTCAACGGAACGAACACGGTTCGGATCAAGAACGTGGCGATCGGCGAAGTCTGGCTGTGCGCCGGGCAGTCGAACATGGGCTGGGCCCTGCGCTACACCTTCGGTGGCGAGGAGGAAATGGCGGCGGCGAAGGCGCCTGGGTTCCGCATCTACAAGTCGCTGAGGAGTCACTGGTTTGAGCCGCTGGAGGACTGTCCAACAGGAAAGTGGTCCGAGTGCACGCCGGAGTCCGCGGGCGCGACTTCCGCGGTGTCCTACTACTTCGGCAAGACGCTTCACGACGAGCTGGGGATTCCCGTTGGGATCATCGTCCAGGCCTATGCCGGCACCCCGATCGAAGGCTGGATGCCCTACGACATCCAGCAGGAGAATCCCTGGAGCATCGCGTTGAAGAAGGACCTGGACGGCAGGCCCAAACGACTCAGCAGGGAAGAGGCCCTGGCGAAATACGAGAAGGAGCTCAGGGAGTACAAGGACAAGATCGCCCGCGGCGAGACCAGGCGCTTCAACCGTCCTCTCCAGCCTCCGAGCATCACACAGCCGCCGCCGCTGGGGCACCAGTATCCGGGCAATGTCTTCAATGCCATGATCCACCCCATCCGCCCCTACGGCATCCGCGGCGTCATCTGGTATCAGGGCGAACGCAACGCGAAGAACCCCTGGATGGCCGCCGGCTACCGCAGCCAGTTGGCGCTCCTGATCGGGTACTACCGCCGCTCCTGGCACGAGCTGTCCGGCGGCCACGTTGCCGACGACTTCCCGTTCTTCTTCACCCAGTTGCCCAGTTGGTGTGCGGAGCAACAGACGCCGGTGGAGGGGGACGAAGCGCCTTGGGCGGTCTCTCGCGAGATGATGCGCCTGGTGGCACAGGAGCTGCCCAACACCGCCATGGCGGTCTCGATCGATACCGGCGACGCCATTGTGCTGCACCCAAGGAACAAGAAACCGATCGGGCTGCGTCACGCCTGGCTGGCGTTGGAGAAGGTCTACGGGAGGGACATCGTCGGCTCGGGGCCGGTGTACAGGAAGAGCAGGATCGAGGGCGGGAAGGTCGTGCTGGAGTTCGGCTCGGTCGGCAGCGGCTTGATGGCGGCCAGGCCGGGCAAGCTCGATGCGTTCGCCATCGCCGGCAAGGACCGACAATGGCACTGGGCCGATGCCGAGATCAAGGGTGATACCGTGGTCGTCTCTTCGCCGAAGGTCCCGGAACCGGTGGCCGTCCGCTATGCCTGGGCGATGAATCCCTCCCGGCGGAATCTGCTCTACAACAAGGAGGGCATTCCAGCCTCCCCGTTCCGCACGGATGACTGGCCGCTGTTCGGGAAGAAGTATGGCCGGGAAAGCACTTACAACGACCCGAAGAAAACCAAGCCGGAAGGCTATCAGCCGAAGGACTGGGAACGCCCAGCGATGACGCAATCGAGCGATGCAAGACCTTGACGCCCCAACAGGACAGGAGCCAGCAGAGGACGATGGGAAGCGACGCCATTCCCTTCGAGATGTTAGCAGCCTTCGCGCGGCTTGAGAGAGCCAATCCCGTCATCGCCTGCGAGCCGCCGGAGTGGGGAGCCGCAGCCCACGCGATCGTCGTGGATAACACCGTTCACTATCTATGGGCCAGACGGAAAAGAGGCAACTACTGGGTGATGATGCACAGCACGGCTCCGGCGAGCGACCCGGCAGCGATCGCCCACGACCCGAGGAACCCGGTCGTGGTGCCGTCGGAGGAGGGATTCGACGACCACACGGTCGAGTATCCCTTCCCGTTCCGCAACCCCGCCGACGGGAGGTTCTACGTCTACTATCTCGGCAGGCGGCGGCGCGTGCCCAAGCAGACGGGCCTCCTGGTGGGTGACGGAGATTTCGGCAAATGGACACGCGTTCGCCAGACTCCCGTGATTGCCGCGGACACCGAGCACGAGCGGGAAGGCTCGTCGCACCCCTCCGTTGCCGTCGCCGGCGACACCATCCATATCATCTACACGGGGGAGCACGCCGGCCCGCCGGCCCTCTGCCACGCCACCGCGCCGACCCGCGACCCCGCCGCCGTCACGAAGGACCCCGCCAACCCCGTCTTCACGGGCACCGGCCAGGCCTGGGACAGCGATGGCGTCCGTGAAGGGGAAATCTTCCGAGGCCCGCGGTACTTCCACATCCTTTACGGGGGCATGGAAGCCGGCGTCTGGCGGATCGGGCACATCCGCACCCGCGACTTCCGCACCTTCGACGCCAACCCCCACAACCCCATCTTCGCGCCCTCGCCCGACCCCGACGCCTGGGACGGCCAGGGCATCCTCACGCCCCAGGTCTTCGAGGCCGGCGGCGCCACGTATCTGCTCTATGCGGGCTACAGCGGCAGCGAGTGGCAGACGGGCCTCGCCAGGGCGCGCACGCTTGCGAGGCGGTAGCAGGAGGCAGGGGGGCAGGCTGGGTTCTGGCGACCGTCCTGATCGGCCGGGCCTCGTGTGGCGTCAGGCGTCGCCGCGAGGCCGGCACCCTGTGTAGCGAAGGCAGGGGCTCATTGGCGTCGGCGGCGGAGCACGCCGAGCAGGCCGAGGCCGAGGAGGGCCATCGTCGCGGGCTCGGGCAGGGAGGCGATGTAATGGGCACGCACCTGCTCGGGACTGAGGGCGTAGTCGTAGATGGCGACGTCGTCGATGAGGCCGTCCAGGTTGCCGCGCAGGTTGAAGCCCGTCCAGGCCTGGCCCTTGCGCAGAGCTCGCTCGGCCAGCAGGGTGCCGTCTTTGTAGAGACGGCCGAGGCCCCACTCGGTGTCGAGCTCGTCGAAGGTGAAGACGTAGTGCTGCCACTCGCCGAGCACGAAGGTCCCCGCTCCGAGATCGCCGCTGTGGAAGCGGCGGTCACCGCCGCAGCAGCCGGTGCCGGTCCAGATCTCGCCGTTGGCGCCGGTGTGGAAGTTGAACTGCGCCCAGCCGCCATCGGCGCCGAGGCTCTGGTTGTAGTTGGTGTGGGTGTCGGGGTTGGTCCAGAACTCGACGCTGAAGTTGTCGCGGAGGCCGTCGAGGGTGTCGGCGCGCATGCTGCCGCCGCTGAAGATGGCCGAGCCGTTGGCGGGGTCGGACATCAGGGCGCTCGGGCCGCCGGGTCCCGCGTTGCCGCTGAAGATGCCGTCGTGGCCGCCCGCGATGTCGCGCGCGACGGTGGCGCCGGGGGCGCCGTCGAGCCGCCAGTAGGCGATGGGGCTGTCGTTGAGCACCCGCGTGGCGTAGCGGTCGGCCGGCGAGATCCAGCCATTGCCGATGGCCTGCGCGGCCTTGGCGCTCAGCGGGCCGTTCCACACCGCCACGTCGTCGGCGAGCCCGGCGATGGTGTTGCCGTTGTTGAGGCCGATGGTGAAGGCCGTCCAGGCCGACGGCAGGTCCATCCCGGTCTTCGTGGCGAGCCGCACGCCATCCTTGTAGAAGCTCGCGGTGCCTTTGTCGTAGGTGAAGAGGAAGTGCTGCCAGGTGTTGAGCTCGACGGTGTTGGCGGGGAGCTGGCTCGGGGTGAACCGCGAGCCCCAGTTGCCGCCCTGCACGACGCCGGTGTAGACGCCGCCGTCACTGGTGGTGTGGAAGACAAACTTGTCCCAACCGCCGCCGGTGATCTGCTGGTCGTAGTTGGCCCGCGAGGTGGGGTTGAGCCAGAAGCCGACGCTGAAGGCATCGATGTCGCCGCTGATGCCGGGGACCACGATGTGGTCGTTCTGGCCGTCGAAGGCGAGGGAGTTGCCGCTGCCGATGGCCGCGGGCACGTTGGGGCTCGAGGTCGGGCCGTTGTTGACGTTGCCGTGGTTGCCCAAGCCCGAGGCGTCGGCGCCGATGTTGTTGGGGTCGTCGAAGGTCCAGTGTCCCAGGAGATCGCCGTGGGGGCCGCGATCGAGCGTCAGGCTCACCCCCTGGTCGTAGAGGGGCACCCACCCGGACCCGGCTGCGGTGCCGCGGGTCGTCCAGACGATGGAGTCGCCGGCGGAGACGTGGACGCTCTGGAGGGCGGGGTCGGACGTGAGGTCGAGGGAGGTCGGACCGGCCTGCTTCACGGTGCCCGAGGCGAGCAGGATGTAGCCGCCGGCGGCCGCCTTCTTCGAGATGGCCACCTCGAGATCGGTCGAGGCGCCGCCGCCCCACGTGGCGTTGGGGCGACCCGAGACGTC
>CAZDNN010000183.1:8221-10863 GCA_964506385.1 uncultured Planctomycetota bacterium | reverse complement strand
TCCAAAAAGGATCTCGGAGTTCAACAACTTCGAGATGATACTGCGCGCTGCCCCTCACGTCAAGTGGGGCCAGCAGTGCCCGTGTGCCCGACACCCGTGGCGGGGTCGTCCTGCGAAAGGCGCAGACACCGCCTTGTTGGGTGACGGTCAGAGCCCTCCGCGCCAATACAGTAACCCGCGCCCAGCACGTTGCGTGGTAGAAGGGGCAGAGGATCTCGGTGTTCAACAACTCCGAGACGATATGCCACCCGGCCGCTCCCGTTAAGTGGGGTTGGCAGGCCCTGGCTGGCGCACGCCCGTGGCGGGCCGTCCGACGAAGGGCGATGCCCCGCAACGCCCTGGGCCAGTTCGCACGGAATGAGACGCACAGGGGTGGTGGGCGCAAGCCCCAGCTCGCGCACGACATGGGCAAGATCGGTTGCCGGGTGCCGCCAGAGTCCTCACGACGCTCTCGAGAGCTTCGGTTATTGACGCCCCAAGACGGGCTTCGACTGGGGCCGAGCCGGAAGATGATGAGAGATGCATCGGGCCATGCCCGGCTTGCGCGCCGAGCAGTCCGAGGAGCCGACAGTGAGACGAGCCGGTCCCAAGTGTGCGCAACCTGCGTTCTGCCCGTTGGGCTGCGGGCGTAGCCCGCGGCAGACGCGGCGGGCTCTGCATTCAGAAATCGGTGTTGGGATCCGTCTTCAGGCGGGCGAGATCGGGCGCGAAGCTGAGGCCGACGGCCTGGTTGCGCCCGTTATCCAGCGGCTCGAGCAGGATGCCGGCGCAGCCTGCCTCCCACTGCTCGGGGAACTCCTTCCCCTCGAACTTGAGCTCCCCCCAGCCCGATGCGAGCGGGAAGCGCTGGCCCGGCGCGATGGCGAACGAGATGGGGTGCGCCGCACCGAGTGTGCCCGTCGCGACGACCTCATCGCCGATGGACAACTGGTACGAGCCGTCGGGCCTGAGCGCGCTGTCGATCCAGTAAAGCCTGTCGTCCTCGAGGGGGAAGAGCTTGTCGTAGGCGTCGGTGCGTGTCAGCGCCTTGGCGTCGCCACGGCCGTAGCCGACTTCGGTCCAGGCGCGCGGCGTCGAGACACCGATGCCGCTCTTCTTGACGTGGATGACGACCTGGCCGTCCTTGAGGGGGTGGATGATCTGGACGCCCCAGGCGGAGCCGCCGCGCATCCAGCCGAACCGCCAGCGCGTCCCGAGCCGCGACCAGAGCTGTCCGCCCTGGATCACCACGCCTCGCGCGCCCGACCGCCCGTCGCCGCGCGGGCCGTCGAAGGCCCTCGCAAGCTGCTGGACATCACGGGTCGGCCCCTTTGCGCCGAACTGGAGCGCGACCGTGGTCAGCTTGTGCTCGAGCAGCGCGTCCGCCCCCGCCGCAATGCCGGCACTCCCCACTCCGAGCACCACGGCCACGAGCACCCGTCGCATCATTGCCTGCTCTCCCTCGGATCGATGCCCACATGCCCCTCCCGGTTCTCTTGGACGCCCAGAGCGCCGGCGGAGTTCCCGCTCCCCAACCGCTCGGCGAGCTCAGCCGCGCTTCGGCACCCGCCCGGCCGACCTGACGACCGACGGCGCTCCCTCTCCCCAGTGCCGGCGGATGAGATCGAAGAGCCGCGCGTGCAGCGGCGTACGGGTCGTGGGCGCAAGGCGATAGACAGTCCGTCGCCCCGTGTCGTCACCGACCACGTACCCGCGTCGGATCAGCTTCGCCGTATGCCGGCTCGCTGCGGCGCTCGACATATGGAGCTCTCGGCACAGCGTCGCCGCGTCCGCAGCTGCGACCGAGGACAGCCATCGGAGAATCTGGAGGCGCCGCACACTCGTAAAGGCGGTGGCGGCATCGAACACCACATGGCGCACCCGCGTGTCCGCCGCACGGGCGGGAGCATTACGGACCTCTTGAAGTCCGAAACACTTGATGGTCCGCGAAGCGTCACACAGGATCTCCCCCAGCCACGACGCAATCTCAGAGCTCAGCGCCCCTTCTCGGTAGGGCGACCCCGCACGGCAATAGTGCCAGCCGCCCGAGCGCCTCCGCAGGATCAGTCCGACAGCCGACAGCCGACGCAGGTGCGCCGACAACAGGTGGCGCGACAGCCGGAGCTGCCGGGCAAGCTCCGTCGGCGAGATCTCATCGACACGGCTCAGGGCCGATAGAATCCGCAGCCTCTGTGCACAGGCGATGGCTCGCGCAACACGCACGATGACTTCGTCCACCGCAGCCCCTCCAAGGAGGATTACGGACTTCAACAACTCCGTAATGCTAATCCCAACGCCTCCCCTCGTCAACACAGCCTCGGCCCGACCCAGCCTGCACGGCCCCCAGGCTCGGCTCAGCAGCCCACGTTGAGACGCGTGGCAAGAACGCGATCCTCCCGCCTACGGCGGCCACCGGCCCCTGACGCGCCGGGGATGATCGCCCGTGACGGGACCTGCCAAGTGTTACGGACTTCAACAACTCCGTAACGCTCATTCCAACGCCTCCCCTCGTCAGACCAGCCCGGACCCGACAGAGCCTGCCCCACCCCTTCGCTCGTCGCGGCAGCCGGCGCGAGGCCGCGTGGCAGGAGCGCGATCCTCCGGCCCGCGGCGGCCACCGGCCCCTGACGCGCCGGGGATGATCATCCGTGGCGCCACCTGAC
>CAZDNN010000183.1:4830-8121 GCA_964506385.1 uncultured Planctomycetota bacterium | reverse complement strand
CGCTCGTCGCGGCAGCCGGCGCGAGGCCGCGTGGCAGGAGCGCGATCCTCCGGCCTACGGCGGCCACCGGCCCCTGACGCGCCGGGGATGATCGCCCGTGACGGGACCTGCCAAGTGTTACGGACTTCAACAACTGCGGAAGAGACCACTCGCCACCGCCTCGCCAGTGACCACGGACCCGCGGCGGCCAGGCCTCGACATCAGGCGGGTTGACACGCTCCACCCGCCCCGCTACGATACTGGCCGTTCGCCTGTTTCCCACTGAGTGCGAAAGGAGAAGATCGGATGGCAGAGCCGCAGAAGCCAGGCTACAGCGACACGCCCGTTATCCCGGGCCAGCCCTGGAAGGTCCACGACTGCGAACGGCCCCAGCCCCGCATCGTGACGCCAGGCACCGAGAGCAGCCAGGAGACCCCTGGCGCCGCGCCTGACGACGCCATCATCCTCTTCGACGGCACCGACCTGAGCGGCTGGGTCGCGAGCAAGGACGGCAGTACGCCCGCCGCGTGGAAGGTCGAAGGCGGCTACATGGAGGTGGTGCCCAGGACGGGGAACATCCAGACGGTCGAGCAGCTCGGCGACTGCCAGCTCCACCTCGAATGGCGCGCGCCCGATGAGATCAAGGGCGAGAGCCAGGGCCGCGGCAACAGCGGCGTCTTCATGATGGGACGCTACGAGATCCAGGTGCTCGACTGCTATGACAATCCGACCTACGCCGACGGCACGACCGCCGCCCTCTACGGCCAGTGGCCGCCCCTCGTCAACGCCTGCCGCCGGCCCGGCGAGTGGCAGACCTATGATATCCTCTGGGAGGCGCCCCGCTTCGACGCCGACGAGTGCGTCCGCCCCGCACGAGTCACCGTCCTCCTCAACGGCGTCGTCGTCCACCACGCCAAGGAACTGATGGGCCCGACCCGCCACCGCCAGACCACGGCCTACGAGCCGCACCCCGAGACCGGCCCCCTCATGCTCCAGGACCACGGCGACCTCGTCCGCTTCCGCAACATCTGGTACCGCCCCCTCACCGGCTACGACGAGGGCTGACCACCCTCGTCCCGCCCATGGCCCGCCGTTCGTAGTGCCGCCTCCATGCGGACCGGTTCCGCATGGCCGCACGCCTGACTGCCGCAGGGGTCATTCTGTGGGGAGGGCTACCCCCGCCCGCTCCAGCAACGGCGCGAGGGTCGGACGCACGCCGAACTGCCTGAGGAAAGCGACGGCCTCGCGAGCGCGTCCCTGGCGGCAGCCCGAGGTAAGGCGGGCCTGGACGAGGAGGTTCTTCGGCGTGACGTCGGGCGCGGTGAACCGCAGCACCTTCACCTGGTAGCCCATCGCTTCGAGCACAAGGCAGCGGAAGGCGTCGGTCAGCACGTCGGCCAGCCGCTGCTCGAGCAGGCCGTAGCGGGCGACCCACTGGAGCGGATGCCCGCCGAGCTGGTGGCGCAACTCGTGCTGGCAGCAGGGCGCGACGAAGAGCAGCGGCACCCGCCCCTCGACGGCGATGCGGATGGCGTGGTCCGTGAGGGTGTCGCAGCCGTGGAGCGACACGGCGATGTCGAAGGCCTCGGGCTCGATCCCGTAGCCCGCGAGGTCGGCCGTCTCGAAGGCGCAGTTCATCCAGCGGAGGGCCTCCGCGATCTCGCGGCACTTCTCGACGAGCGTCGGGTTCGCGTCGATGCCGTGCAGGGTGACCTCGCGGCCTCGCGCGGCCAGCAGGTGCGCGAGGACAAAGCCGAGGTAGCTCCGCCCGCAGGCGCAATCGAGCACGCGCAGCGGCCCCCTGCCCTCCCCCGTCAACGCCGCCTCGACGATCTCGGCGAACCGCAGGGCCTGCGTGAGCTTGGCCCGTCGCCGCGACTTCGGGACGCCGAGGGCCTCCGCCACGGGCTGGAGATCGACGTTCTCCAGGCCACCCGCCTCGCACTGCCGCGGGCCGCGCCGGATGCGCACAGAGCCGCCTTCGAGGGCGTAGACGGCCTCCTCGTCGCCCAGGCTGATCGCCACGGTCGCGCACGTCTCGCCGAAGGCCGCCTGGATGTACTGCCCCAGCTCGGCGGCGTGGAGCGGGTCCGCCTCGGGATCGCCGGGTGCCCAGTCATCCTCTCCCTGCCTGACGAAGACCGCGACCGTCTCCCCGTCCTCCGCGCGCAGCACCACGCGCTCGCACGCCTCGTCGGCGAGCGTCGCCTCAAGGCCCAACAGCGGATACCGCAGACCAGACACCGAACACGCCTCCAGACCAGTCGCCTCGGCAGCCATGATACGCCCGGCGCCCACAGCCGGTCAAGCGCTCGTCGCGGGCGCGGAGTCGGCATTGCGGGATGTCGTTCGCTGCGCTACACTCCCGCTTCCGGGCCACCCACAGCGAGGAGGCAGATATGGCGATCACACGGCCGACTCACGACGAGCCGCTCATCCGCAACGACGAGACGATGCGCTACCGCCCCTTCGGCAACACGGGCTACCACGTGTCGGCGCTCTCCTTCGGCTGCATGCGGCTCAAGGACGACCCCGAGCTCAACGAGAAGATGATCTCTCGGGCCATCGACCTCGGCGTCAACTACTTCGAGACGACCCGCTACTACCTCGGCGGCACCTGCCAGCACCGTACGGCACCCGGCCTGAAGGGCAAGACGAAAGGCGTCATCGTCTCGGGCAAGGAGGGCATCGACGCCAACAAGAGCGCCTACCTGTTCCGCGCCGAGATCGAGCGGCAGCTCGACATCCTGGGGCTCGACCACTTCAAGTTCTTCCAAGTCGGCTGGTTCTCGTGGGCGAAGATGCCCCACCTGCTCAAGCGCGGCGGCGTGCTCGACGCCGTCCGGCGGGCGCAGGACGAGGGGCTCATCAAGTTCGTCGGCTTCACCGGCCACGACAGGCCAGAGAACTTCATCCGCTGCATCGAGACTGGCCTGTTCGACTCCTTCACCGTGCCCTACAACCTGATCAACCGCCAGTATGAGCCCCTGATCGCGAGGGCCGTCGAGCTGGGCGTCGGGGTGGTAGCGATGTGCCCGGTGGCGGGCGGGGTGCTGGCCTGCTCGTCCGAGGTGCTCCAGGAGGCGATCGGCATGGCGCTGCCGACGCCGGCCATGAGCCTGCGGTTCGTGCTCTCCAACCCGGGCATCTCGACGGCCTGCTCGGGGATGAACACCGTGGAGATGCTCGAGGAGAACGTGGCGACCGTCGGGAGCTTCGACCCTGAGGAGGCCGACTGGGAGGAGATGTGCGCGGGCCTCGACCGCCTGCGCGAGGGCCTGGGAGAGCGCTTCTGCACCTCGTGCCGCTACT
>CAZDNN010000183.1:0-4730 GCA_964506385.1 uncultured Planctomycetota bacterium | reverse complement strand
CTCGACCGCCTGCGCGAGGGCCTGGGAGAGCGCTTCTGCACCTCGTGCCGCTACTGCGCCGAGTGCCCCGAGGGCCTCGAGATCTGGCGGCTCATGGACATCTGGCAGCACTGGAAGGTCTGGGGCCTCGAGGACTGGGCCGCCGAGGCGCTCCGCAAGCTCCCCGACGAACAGAAGCCGACCAACTGCACCGCCTGCGGTGCCTGCGAGGAGAAGTGCCCCAATCAGCTCGAAATCCGCCAGAGGCTCGAAGAGCTCGGGACACTGCTGTAGGTTCTGCCCTGCTCGGATAGGACGTATAGGTCCGATAGGTCATATAGGCCCTATTCGTGAGGTTCTCGCTCTACCCCCCGAAGGAGACTGCCCGTGAACATCATCCTCATCATCTCGGACACCTTCCGTTACGACAACCTGTTCGACCGGGCAGCGACGCCCGTGCACACGCCGTGGCTCGATGCCTTCGCCGAGCGGGCCGTCAGCCTGTCGCGCATGTACACGAGCAGCTTCCCCACCATCCCCCATCGCACCGACACGACGACCGGGCGCTTCGGCTGGCCGTGGTACGGCTGGCAGAGCCGACTCCAGAGCGGCCAGAACCACCTGCCTCAGATCCTCGGCAAGGCCGGCTACGTGAGCCAGCTCCTGTGCGACTGCCCGCACCTGTTCAAGGCCGACTTCGACCGCGGCTTCCACGGCGCCCACGTCCTGCGCGGCCAGGAAGGCGACACGTACTTCCTGCGGATGAACACCCCGATCGCCCAGACCATGCCGCCCGAGAAGACCCGCGACGGCCATCACTTCCAGGGCCGCAACCTCCCAGATATCGCGCGATGGACCAACCAGCTCTGGCGCCACGAGGAGGACCGCTTCGCGCCCCGCACCGCGCGGCTCGCCGTCGAGTGGCTCGAAGAGAACTACGAGCACGACCCCTTCTTCCTCTGGGTCGATTTCTTCGACCCCCACGAGCCGTGGGACCCGCCGGAGTACATGGTCCGCAAGTATGACCCGACGTACCGCGGCCCCGCGATGATCCACCCGAACTACGGGAAGGCGAGCGACCTGACGAAGGCCGAGCTGCGCAACCTCCGCGCCCACTACTGCGCCGAGGCCCAGCTCGTCGATCGCTCGGTCGGCCGCGTGCTCCAGAAGATTGACGACCTCGCGCTGTGGGACAACTCGGTCGTCGTCTTCACCACCGACCACGGCATGAGCCTGGGCGAGCACAACCGCACGGGCAAGACCAACATCAACCACCGCGACAACCGCCCCTGGCCGATCTACCCCGAGATCGCCCACATCCCCTTCATGATCGCCGCGCCCGGGCTCGAGGGCGGCCGCGAGGTCGGCCAGCTCATCCAGCCGCCCGACATCCTGCCGACGCTCCTCGACCTGTGCGGGCTGAGGGTCCCGACCCCGGACCCGCTGCACGGCCGCTCGTTCGCCGGCCAGTTGCTCGGGGTGGTGGACGATCCCGTCCGCGACGTCGCCATCGCCGCCTCCCACACCCGCTCGCTCGCCGGCCGCGGCCCCACCACCCCCGTCGTCTACACCGAGCGCTGGGCCTACGCCCCCTGCGGCATGCGGCGCACGCCCGAGCTCTTCGACCTTCGCAAGGACCCCTGCTGCGAGAACAGCGTGGCGAAGCAGCACCCGCGCATCTGCCAGCGCCTCCACCAGCGCCTGCTCGACTGGCTGCGCGAGTACGACGCGCCGCCCGAGGCCATCGCCGTGTTCGAGTAACGTCCCTCCGCCGCGGCAGGGCCGTCGTCGTCTACTGGCTGCCGGCCGGCCTGTTCCGGAGATCCGTGCCCCGTCGCGCCACCATCAAGGTGGCCGAGCTCTGGGAGGGCGAGGCTCCCGCCGAGCCGCTTCCGATGGCCGGTGCGCCCGCTATTCGCGGCTCGGCGGGAGCCTCGCCCTCCCCCACCAGCCACGCTGTGGCAGGCTCTCAGCCCACGCGCCGGACATAGACGTAGTAGGCCCCGAGACTCAGCTCCGCGCCGTCGGTGAGCCAGGTCTGGAGGCGGGTCTCGCCGGCGGGGAGGTCGAAGGTGAAGGCCACCCCCTTCGCGCCGGGCGGGATGGGCTTCGCTCGCTCCTCGTCGCCGACCCGGATGCGGGCCTCGGTGAGCGGGAGAGCTTCGCCGCCCGTGAACCAATCGACGACTTTGCCAGGCAGGCCGGCGGTGATGGGGTGGTCGAGCTCCTTGGGCCAGCGGCGGAGCTCGAACTCGTAGGCCCCCGCCTCGGCAGCATCGATGGCCCAGAAGCCGTTGCAGGCCATGCCAGAGCGGATGTGCCCGTGGCTCCAGGGATTCGCGTCGCCGTGCCAGTCGTGGCCGGTCAGGTCGGTCTCGGGCTCGTGCTCGGTGCCGACGACGACGGGGATGTACTCGTCGAAGCGGCGGGAGACGAGCTTCCACCAGGCCTCGTACTCCGCCCGCAGGCGCTCGACCACGCCGGGATGCTGCTCGGCGATATCGGTGCGCTGCTCTGGGTCGGCGGTGATGTCGTAGAGCTCGGTGCCGTTGACAAGCCGCCAGCGGTCCGTCATGGTTGCGCTCTTCCGCCACTTGATCGGATGCTCGACCCGCTGCGAATCCGTGACGATGACGCGGTCGGGCCACTCCGCGTCGTCACCGCGCAGGAGCGGGACGATGCTCGTGCCGTAGACCTCGGCCTCCTCGGGCACGTCGATGCCGCACAGCTCGGCCAGGGTGGGCAGCATGTCGATGTTGGCCGTCAGGCGGGTCACGTCGCGGCCGCCGACGAGGCCGCCGGCCGGCCAGTGCATGAAGAGCGGTGTGCGGTGGCCGCCGTCGTACTCCGAGCCCTTCATCCCCCGCATCCCTGCGTTGTAGCCGTCGGTGACGAACTGCTGCCTGTCGAGGCTGACGCCGCAGGACGTGCCGTTGTCGGTCATGAACACGAGGATGGTGTTCTCGGCGAGGCCCAGCTCCTCGAGCCTGGCGCGGAGGAGGCCCATGTTGTCGTCGATGCAGGTGATCATCCCATAGAAATTGGCTCGGGCGTGGGGCACCTGGCCGCGGTAGCGCGCGCTGTAGCCGTCGCCTACGAGGTAGGGGCCGTGGGGCGCGTTGGTCGAGAGGTAGCAGAAGAAGGGCTCGTCGCGGTGGCGCTCGATGAACTTCAGGGCCTCGGCGAACCACACGTCGGTGCAGTAGCCCTGGGTCGGCTCGGGTACGCCGTTGCGGAAGTAGGTGTCGTCGAAATAGTCGTTGCCCCAGTAGTCGGGCGTCTGGCTCACGCCACCGCCGCCGTGGAAGAATGCCTCGTCGAACCCCCGTTCGTGGGGACGGAAGGGGTAGTTGTCGCCGAGGTGCCACTTGCCGAACATCCCTGTGACGTAGCCGCCGGCCCGAAACACGTCGCCCATGGTCACCTCGTCGCGGCGGATGAGCGACCTGCCGCCGATGGTGTGCCACACCCCCGTGCAGTTGCAGTAGCGCCCCGTCATCAGCCCCGCGCGGGTCGGCGCGCACGTCGGCCCCACGTGGTAGTTCGTCAGCCGCACGCTCTCGCCGTGCATCCTGTCGAGGTTCGGTGTCTGGATGATGGGATTCCCGTGGCATCCCAGGTCGCCATACCCCTGGTCGTCGGTGATCACGAACACCACGTTGGGCTTGCGGTCCGGCATAGCGTGCTCTCCTTCTGTCGAGCGGTCACTCCCCGGTGAAAAGCCGGATGTAGTCGCGGGCGATCTTGAGGTCGTCGAGCGCCTCGGCGGCGTCGCAGGGCGGCAGCGTCTCGCCGCGGCAGACCTTGAGGAAGTTCTCGGCCTGGGCGAGCATGGCGTGACGCCAGGGCAGGTGGGGACGGGTGTGCTGCGGCGGCTGGCCGTCGCCGCCGTCGGTGTAGACCTCGAGGGTGCCGGCGCGGTTGTGGGCGAGCGGCGCGGGGAGGCCGAGACGAATGTACGCGCGCTCGAAGCAGGCGAGGGCCGTCTCCTCCCAGGCGATCTTCGTGCTGTAGGCCGCCATCTCGATGATGCCGGTGACGCCGCTTTCGGTCTCGGCGACCAGCAGGCGGCCGTTGCGGTCGGCGTGGGTCACGCGATACGGCTCGCCCAGGAGGTGGCGGAGCAGGTTGACCTGGTGGATGTAGTAATTGACGAAGCTGTTGTACTGGCGGAAGACCTCGTCGCTCATCCCCTCCGGCTTGCCTTCGAGGACGAGGGGGCGTGAGGGCCTGTCGCCGGCGTCGAGGCGGCCGCGGAAGCCGTCGCAGATCCAGTCGCCAGGCGGCATGGCGATGCGGCCGTAGGTCATCCTGCCCCATGGCTCTCTCGCCTTCCACTGGCCGATGAGCCGCCTGGCCATCATCGTGGCGGGGTCGCTGCGCTTGTGATAGCCGACCATATGGACGCATCCCGCCTCGGCGGCCGCCGCGACGAGCCGCTCGCCCGCTTCGATGGAGACGGCCAGCGGCTTCTCGGTGAACACGTGCTTGACGTGGGGATAGATCTCGGGCAGGAGCGCGGCGTGATGGGCGTAGGGCTGGCTGGCGACGACGCCGTCGAGCTCCTCGGCATCGAGCATGGCGCGATGGTCGGGGTAGACCTTCGGGATGCCATATCGCCGTGCGACAAGCCTCGCCGTCTCCTCGCGCAGCTCGGCGATGGCAACGACCTCGCAGTCGGGGAGGTCCGCGTAGTTCCGCAGATGGGCCATCTGCCCCATCGCGCCGACGCCGACGAAGCCGATCCGCAC
>CAZDNN010000182.1:0-10911 GCA_964506385.1 uncultured Planctomycetota bacterium | reverse complement strand
GGTGGACTACTTGGCAGGCTCGCAGCGGGCGAACTTCCAGCCGCTGTCCCAGTCGCCGATCCGGCAGCGGGCCATGGTGATGCGGTAGCGTCCCTGCCTGAACAGGCTTGCCCTCGGCGGCTTGACCAGCAACTGGCACACGATCGGCTGGAGCGTCACGGTCAGGCGCTCGGCCTCCTGCGGGGCGGGGCCCTTCCACAGAATGGGCAGGGCGAGCTGTAGCGCCTGGCGCTGCTCGTCGGAGAGGGCGGGGGCGGCCACCAGGTCGCTCCACTTTGCCTGGTCGCCAGCCAGGCCACGGGCCTCTGCGGAGAAATCGTGGACGGTCCGCTTCCCGACCTCCTCGATGCTGTAGCGGCGGACCACGAGACCGGGCTCCCCGATGGCCAGGGCCGCTTCGGGGCGTCCGCCCTCCCGGCAACTGTCAAGATAGGTCGCGAGGACTCGCCGGGCGCCGCCCCTGGGCCATAGCGCGAACGCAGCGGCTCCGGCGACAACAAGGAGGGCCACGGCCAGCATGGGGGCGCGGGACGGCTTCGCCGCAGGCCGGGCGGGTGTGTCTTCCTTCGGCTCTGGCTCGGCCTTCTCCCTGGGCTCCGGCGCCGGGCTCGCGGGCGCCGGCCCTGGCTTCTCGGCGGGCTCGTCGGCCTGGAGGCGAAGCAACTCGTCGAGCTGATGCGGCTTGAGCAGGCCCTTCTCGACCATGATCTCGCCGAGGCGCTTCTTGCTCTTGCCCTGACGGACGAGTTGCTCCTGGACACGCGCACACAGCTCGACGTGTTCCTGGCTCACCAGGGCGCGCTCGATGGCCAGTTGCCCAAGCCGCGGGGTCGCGGGCGCAGGAGGCCGTTGCTCGCGTTCCGCCACATCGGGCGACTCGGCGACCGTCGCCACGAACGAGCGGCCGCAGGCCTTGCAGGTCACCCGCGCGCCGACGTGCTCGGCCGGCAGGTCGTAGACGCGTCCGCACGTGCACTTCACGCGGGCCATGACAAAGGGCTCCACAGCGGAACCGGGCAGCACACCCCGGCAGCAGCACTACCGATGGGGGGCTGCCCATACAGGGCATACCCCCTCTGGTGTCCGCGAACGGTAGTTAAGCCACCGGCGCCCGTGCTGTCAAGTCCGCATCGTGGCGGGTTTGAACTGGCGGCCCAGCGCCGCTAGAATAGAGGCACTGCGCACTGCCCGGTGCCGGGCGGCAGCCGAGCTCTTTGGGATACAAGAGAGGCCTACCATTGAGGACGGAGAGAGTCACGCGGCGGTCGTTCCTGGGTGGGACGGCTGCGACGGCCTTTGGGATCCTCGTCGTGCCGAGCCACGTGCTGGCGCGCGAGGGCAAGCAGCCCCCGAGCAACAAGCTCCAGATCGCCTGCATCGGCTGCGGCGGCAAGGGCGGCAGCGACGTCAGCGCCGTCTCGGGCGAGACGGTGGTCGCCCTGTGCGACGTGGACTGGAACCGCGCCAAGGGCAGCGTCAAGAGGCACCCGAAGGCGAAGAAGTTCACCGACTACCGCATCATGCTCCAGGAGATGGGCGAGCAGATCGACGCCGTGACCATCTCCACCCCCGACCACATCCACGCCCCTGCCTCGATGATGGCCATGCGGATGGGCAAGCACGTCTTCTGCCAGAAGCCACTGACCCACAACATCTATGAGGCCCGCGCCATCGCCGAGGCGGCCCGCAAGTACAAGGTCGTCACCCAGATGGGCATCCAGGGCCATGGCTTCGAGGGCCCGCGGCTGGTCAAGGAGTGGATCGACGCCGGCTGGCTCGGCAACGTCACCGAGGTCTGGTACTGGACGAACCGCCCGATCTGGCCCCAGAACGTCATGCCGCCCGACCGTAAGGACCCCATCCCCCAGGGCTTCGACTGGGACGTGTGGCTCGGCCCCGCGCACGTGCGGCCCTTCGTCAAGGACACCTACCACCCGTTCAAGTGGCGTGGGTGGTGGGACTTTGGGAGCGGCGCGCTCGGCGACATCGCCTGCCATGCCATGGACGCCGCTTTCGGGGCCCTCGAGCTTGGCTATCCCACTGCCGTCGAGGCCAAGGCCGGGCCGATGACCAGCGAGTCCCCGCCCAACTGGTCCCAGATCACCATCGAGTTCCCCGCACGCGGCGACAGGCCGCCCGTCAAGGTCGTGTGGAACGACGGCTACGGCAAGGGCGAGCGGCCGGCCGAGTACGACGTGCCGCGGCCGAAGGACCTCGAGCCGGACCGCGTGCTGCCCGGCGTACCCAAGAAGGGCGGCAAGCGCTACGGCATCGGCGGCCAGCTCATCATCGGCGACAAGGCCACCATCATGGCCGGCGTCTACTGCCGCAGCCCCAGGGTCATCCCCGAGGCCAAGATGCGCGACCTGCTCAAGAACCACAAGGTCGAGAAGACCATCCCCCGCTGCGACGGCGGCCACTACAGGGAATGGATCGCGGCCTGTAAGGCCAACAAGCCGGAGGACTCGAAGGCCAACTTCGCCGACTTCTCCGGGCCGCTCACCGAGATGGTCCTCATCGGCAACCTCGCGGTCCGCACCGGCAGGCGCATCGAGTGGGATGCCAGGAACATGAAGTCCACCAACGTGCCCGAGGCCAACCAGTACGTGCGGCGCGAGTACCGCAAGGGTTGGGAACTCTAGCAGTCCGTGGCAGAAGTCCTTCGCAGACGAGTGCGAGGGATTCGGGCCGAGGTCAAGGCGCGAGATCGCAGGCGAATCGGTGGATTCGTCGAGATCTCGCAACGCGGAGATCGGCCCGAAGACCCGCACGCAGTCCGAACGGACTTCTGCCACGGGCTGCTAGCGACGGCTGAACGCGGCGGGGCGGCCCGGCGGCAGGCGCCGCCCCCTCGCACACCCCGGCGATGCGACACATGATAGACTCCTCTCATCGGGCCTGCGCCGCGGCCATGGCCCTGCTGCTGCTCGCCGGCCAGTGGCTTCTGGCCAGTGGCCTCCCTCCCTGGCTGCCGCCGGCGCCCAAGCCCGGCCCGTCCGCCTCGCCCGAGGCCCAGGCCTTCCTCAAGGCACTCGCCGCCGCAGACTCCACGCCGGAGCAGCGCCAGGAGGCATGGGCAGCACTCACCCAGGACGGCAAGAAGCCGCCACGGGCCGTCGTCAAGGCGGTGGACGGAGCGCGCGCGCGGGCGTGGCGGCGGCTCGACGGCCTCATTCGCTCCGCAGCCGTCCGCAAGGCGGGCAGCGGCCTCCGCAAGGCCATCGTCCCGCACCAGGCCGCCGCGCGCGACGCCATCAACGGTGGCGGCTTCAGCAAGGAGAAGCTCGACCAGGCCATGGCCCCCATCGAGCAGGCCCTCGAAGACGCCCTCACCCCCTTCCGCGAGTCCGAGCACTACGAGCCCCTTCGCTCGCGCATCGGCGAGCTCGAAGGCTATGCCGTCGGCTGCGGCTTGCGCCACGAGTGGAGCGGCGAGCTGCTCGACGTGCTCTGCACCCTCCGCTTCGTCGTCCGCTACGCAGGGAGGCCCTCGTGGCTGGAGACCGTGGACAGCAACCACCGCATCGGCTCCTGGATCGAGGCGGGCGAGCACGCCTGCATCGCCCGGCTCAACTGGCACCGCATCCTGCTCGGCATCCACCCCGTCCACATCGACCTGCGTCTGGTCGCCGCTGCGAAGAAGCACAGCGAGGAAATGGTCGCGAAGAACTACTTCTCCCACACGTCGCCCACCCCGCATCTTGCGGGCTTCGGGCAGCGCGCGGGCCGCGAGCACACGGGCGCGGGCGGCGAGTGCATCGCCGGCGGCGGCCGAAGCGGCGTCGGCGTCTTCCGCATGTGGTACTACTCCCAGGGCCACCACAAGATCATGATCTTCGGCGTCGCCGCCATCGGCGTCGGGCACTGCAACGGGAAGTGGACCCTGATGATGGGCGGGTCGCGGATGGCGGGCTCCACCGCAGGGAAGATGGCTCGCTACGTCCGCATGCGCTATCAGGCCGGGGAGGACGTCGAGAAGCTCTTCGCGCTCGCCCGCTGGTGCGCGGACAACCGCCTGCTGGCCCAGGCCCAGGACGAGCTCGAGCGCATCCTCGCCATCGACCCCGGCCACGAGCAGGCCCGCAAGGCCCTCGGCCGCATGCGCGGCCAGCCCGCCCCCAAGCGCTGACAGGCCCCCACTGCACGTCCCCGTCGCAGCGCGGGCGAGGCGTCATTGGGCCTCGATGGTGACCTTCCGCAAAGGGCGGATGCGGACGGGGCCGAGGATGCCGGCGGCGAGGCGGTCGGCCGGAACCGGCGTGCCCGAGGCGTTGGCCGCCGTGTTCGCCACGGTGACGGCGATGGCGTTGGCACCCGGGCGGACGGCACCGGTGATGTCCCACGTGTAGGGCCGCCAGAGCCGGGTGCCGAGGTAGCGGCCGTTCACCGCCACCTGCGCCGCGCAGCCGACGTCGCCGAGATCGAGCACCAGGCGCTCCTTGCGAAGCGCCTCGGGAAGGGCGACCTCGACGCGGTAGTCGGCGGTCCCCGAGTAGTCGGGATAGCCGATCAGCAGCCAGTTGCCGATGCCGACGGCCCCCTCCCCGCAGTCCACGAGGATCGGGCGCTCGAGCGCGGCCATCCCCACGATGCGCAGCGCCGCGACGACGGGGCCCGTGGGCACCCTCCCCGACAGATCCGCCGCGCCGCCCTTCACGGCCACCGGTCGGCCGTCTACGAAGAGCTGGAGGCCCTTCGCGTCGGTCGGAACCCGGACGCTCTTCGCACCGGCTGGCAGTCGGAAGCGGTACCAGACCACCTGGCCGCCCTTAGGCGGTGCCGGCAGGCCGGGGACGTCGCCCCACGGCGCGACGGGCGGCTTGCCCTTGGGGCTCGGCTTGTCCCACGCCCCGTCGTCGAAGTCGGGCTTCTGCCAGCCGTCGGGTGCCTGCTTCGTCATCTTCCACGTCTCGTCGGTCACGACGGCCAGCACCTTGCCGGAGGCCAGGCGGATGCGTGCTTCGAGCAGCAGGCCGCCGACGCTGCCCTGGTTGGTGTTGCGGACGGCGAGGACGTTCTTCCCCTTGCGGAGTGCCTTGGCCGCGTCGTAGGTCTCCGCCTGGTTCCAGGTGCCGTCGGCGCCGAGGCGCTGGCCGTTGACGAACAGCTCGTAGCCGTTGTCGGCGGTGAGGGTCACGGTCGCGACGGCCACTTCCTCGGGCAGGTCGATGGTCTTGCGGAACAGGCGCTGCTCGTTGTTGCCCTCGAAGGCCAGCCAGCTCGCCTGCCAGGGGACGGCGGTCGCGAGGGCCGTCGCCTCCGGCTTGCCGATCTCCAGCTCGGTCCACCCCGTGTCGTCGAAGGCAGGCGACGCCCAGCCCTTCTTCTCCTCATCGGCGTTGGCCCGCTTGATGCGGACGGTGACGATGCCGACGCCCTGGCGCCGGGCGGGCGTCCGCGTCACCATGGTCCAGCCGCTCTCGACGGTCAGCGGCTCGGGCAGGCCCGCGACGTTGGCCATCCCCATCGTGCCGTTGGCGAACATGACGGACGCGCGGCCGTTGACGCGGGCGAAGCCTGTCACCGACGAGCCGTCGTCGGCGACGCTGGCGATCTCGAGGGCCGAGGATGCGAAGGTCACCCGCCGGCTCGACGGCGGCTTGCGCAGCACGATGAACGCGGCGCCGTATGGCGCGAGCCGCAGGTTGAGCATCGTCTGCTTCTTCGCCGCGTCGATATGGCAGGTCGGGGCGTCGCGGATCGAGCCGTCCTCGGGATCCCAGATCTCGGGGCCGGCGAGGCGGGGGAAGGTGATCGTCACGACGGTGTCGATGTGCGCCTGGCTGACGGCGAGATAGACGTCGGCGTCGCCGAGGCGGCGGCGCGCCAGGTAGAGCGACGGGGGAGGGGGGTAGATGGCGATGCCGTGGGCCGGCTTGCTCTGGGTGAACACCCCGCCCTCGGGCCTGGTGCTCCTGCACACGAAGACGAGCCGCGCGATGAAGGCATCGAGGCCCTTCGCCAGCGCGTCGTAAGGCTGCCGCGGCCGCGCGGCCGGCTGGCCTGGCTTCGTGATGACGCCGACGTCGTGGAGCGCCTGCCACGCCGCCATGCGCTTGATGTCCTCGGGCGTCGTGGCAAGCCCGCCGTGGGCAAATGCCCGCTCGAGCGCGAGCCGCACCTCCTCCGGCGCGCCCTTCAGCCCGTCGGCGAAGGCCGGGCCGAGGAACCAGCCCGCGGCGGGCACACAGTCGGCCGGCGGCGAGCGGAAGCCTGCATCCAGCTCCTGCTCGCCCGGCACCGCCGCTGAAGAGGCAGCCACCGCGACTGCCACCACCATGGCCCAGCGATCCATAGCGCGGCTCCTCTCCGGCCATTGCGTGCTACCCGGGGGCGCCCCGTCACGCGTACATCAGCCTGCCCTTGGGTTGGGGGATGGGGCGGCCGAGCTCCTGAGCGGTCTCGATCCACTCCTGGATGACCACCTCGGCATTCGCCACGGTCTCGTGGTACGTACGGCCGTCGGCCATGCAGCCGGGCAACTCGGGCACCTCGACGATGAAGGCGCCATCGTCGTCGCTCCAGTAGATGATCATCTCGTACTTCGCGTTCATCGGGCATTCTACCCACAGCAGCGAGAGATCGCAACAGCGCGAGTGTCCGCGCGGGCCAGTTGCGTGCGGCCATCGGCACCGGCCAAGCGGCGGTGACGCCTGAAGTCGGGGATCGCGTCCCCCTGCTGGAGGGCGCGTGAGGGCGGGGTCCTGTTTGACTCCCCGCGTCGGCGTCCCTATAATGCCGCCGGAGCGGACCTGACTTAGGAGCATGCAGATGGCGGACGAGCGGATCACGCGCCGGGCCTTCGTGCGGACGACGGCGGGCCTGGCCGCGGGGGCGGCGGTGGCCGGGCTGGCCGAGGCGGCGCCCGATACGTCGAAGATCCTGAACTACAATCCGAAGATGGGCTACCGACGGTTCGGGAAGACAGGCGTGATGATCTCCGAGGTCGGCCTCGGCGGCCACTGGAAGAACCGCTCCGGCGGACGCTACTGGGCGTCCTTCCCAGGCGACAACCCCCCGCCCGACGTGCAGATGAACCGCAACGAGGTGTGGGTGAAGTGCGCCGAGCTCGGCATCAACTACTACGATATCACCACGGCCGGCGAGGCCTGCATCTACGGACGCTGCGCCAAGCAGACCGGCGTGAAGCTCCACATCGGCTACTCCGACCACATCCTGTGCATGCGCAACCCCAAGAACCGCACGCCGGCGAGGCTGATGGTCGAGATCGACGAGGGCCTCAGGCGGCTCATGGTCGAGCAGATGTTCATGTGGCGCCCCCAGGCCGACATGGGCGGCCGCCACACCGACGCCGAGATCGAGGCCGTCATCGAGACCTTCGAGAAGGCACGCAAGCAGGGCAAGGTCCGGTTCCTCGGCATGTCCACCCACAACCGCACGTGGGTGAAGCAGGTGCTCGAGAAGTACGGCGACCATTTCCACGGCTTCGTCTTCATGCTCGGCGTCCACGACGTGCCCAAGGGCGACTGTGCGCCGCTCTTCGAGGTCGCCGCCCGCAAGGACGTCGGGACCGTCGGCCTCAAGCCGTTCCACGGCAACTTCTACTTCGTCAAGGCCATCAAGGAGGCCCGCAAGGAGGGCCGCGAGCCGGACCTCGATGCGCTCGCCGTCGCCGGGCTGAAGAAGCTCCTCGAGTTCGAGCACCTCACCTGCACCATCCCGGGGATGACCACGGTCGATGAGGTCGAGAACAACGTCCGCGCCTCCTACGAGCGCCATAGGGCACTCACCGAGGCCGAACGCCAGGCCGTCCAGGCCATCGCCGACGCCTCGCTGCTCGACCTGCCGCCCGACTATGCGTGGATCCGCGACCCGAAACTGGCGTGAGCACCACAGGAAAGGACACACGCCCATGAGGACCGTCGCAGTGCTGTGCGTCGTAGTGCTGGCCACCGGCTCCGTAGCCCTGGCTGCCGGCGAGTGGACGCCGCTGTTCAACGGCAAGGACCTCACCGGCTGGAAGGCCAACAACCCCGCCAAGTTCAAGGTCGAGGACGGCTGCCTCGTCGGCTTCCAGGAGGATGGCAAGGGCGCCGACATGTTCACCACCGAGCAGTTCGACAACTTCGAGTTGCGCTTTATCTACAAGGTCAAGTGGCCGGCGAATTCCGGCATCTGGTTCCGCGACCGCTACCAGTTCGACATCCTCAAGCACCAGCGGCCCAAGACCTTCAGCGGCGCGCTCTACTACCCAGGCTGCAAGGGCACCTTCGCCTTCACGAACCTCGATGAGAGCCTCGAGAACCGCGACGGCTGGAACGAGGCACAGGTCTACGCCAATGGCGACCACATCATCCTCTGGCTCAACGGCACCAAGCTCGGCGAGGTGCACGACAAGAGCTTTGCCAAGGGCAGGGTCGGCATCCAGGTCCACGGCGGCGGCGGCTTCAAGGGCATGGAGATCCGCATCAAGAAGATCGAGATCCGCCCCCTGAAGCCCGGCGACGAGCCGACGCCCCCTGAGAAGAAGAAGTAGGCAGCGGCAGCAGCAGTCGGCAGCAGGAGGCAGCGCAGAGCGTATGCGGCGGCGGGCCATCGCTCACTGGCAAGCCGGGCTCGCGCTGTGCGCGACAGGTGTCGTTGCGGCGCTGGTGGCGTCGTGCGCGCCGCGGCTCGGCCGGGCGAAGAGGACGGCGAAGGCGAACCGGCGCTGCACCGAGTGCCACATCGACTTCCTGGAAGAGGGCCTCACCGTCGTCCACCAGAAGCACGGGGTGACCTGCATGCGCTGCCACGGCCCGAGCCAGGGCCACATCGAGGACGAGGTGCGTAAGACCAAGCCCGATGCGATCTTCCGCGGCCCCGCGATGACGACCTTCTGCCTCACCTGCCACAGCCCCGGCAAGCACGTCCGCCAGGCCCTCCACGCCGCCAACGCCGCGCTCCCGCCCGCCACGCGCAAGATGTGCACCGAGTGCCACGGCGAGCACGAGCTGCTGCCCCTGTGACGCCGCCGGAGCGCCTCGGCGGCAGCGCGCATTTTTCTCTGAATCTGCGACATTTCTTCCTTGATCCTCCGGATCGGCGCGCAGTATAATCGAGAAACGCTCAGGGTGAAGATGCTGTGAGACCGACGGCGGCGGCCTGCGACGGAGGCCCCGCCTCAGAGCCGCTGCCAGCCTGATAACGAGCACGACCTGCGCGCGCGAGGCGATGCCTCCCCCTGCCTCGCCGCGCCACGGGCTGCGACCCGCGCGATGCTTCCGCGCGCAGCCCCGTCGGCGACCTGCCACCGGCTGGCCCTCCCGACGCCGCCGAGCGATGGAAGCCCCGTGTTCGCGGCCTGCGGCGCAGCCTGCGAGCCGTAGGGCACGGCCTCGACCCGCGCGAGCGAGACGGCGGGGAAGGAGGATGTCGATGGCGACCATTCTTATCGTCGAGGACGACCTGAACCATCGCCTGTGGCTTCAGGAGGAACTCGAGCTCGACGGCCACACCGTCATCGCTGTCGCCAGCGGTCGCGAGGCCCTCGAGGCCGCCGAGCGCACCCTGCCCGACCTCGTTATTCTCGACATTGCCATGCCCGGCATGGACGGCCTCGACCTCCTCGGCCGCCTCCTCGACATTGACAACGCCCTCCCCGTCGTCATCCACACCGCCTACGGCAGCTACCGCGACAACTTCATGTCCTGGGCCGCCGACGCCTACGTCATCAAGCAGAGCGACGCCGCCCCCCTCAAGAGGACGATCCGCCGCGTCCTCGCCAGCCGCCGCGGCCCGCTGCCCCAGCACGCCCCGCCGTCCGCACAGCCTGATTCCCCCGCACGGCTGTAGCGTCTGCCGGGCGCCCTCTTCCTACCCCTTCGTTCCGCCGGACCCGCCCCGAGCGGCTCAGCGCGCCCCGGGCCGGTAAAGGCACCTTGTGTACCGGGGCGCTGATCGGCAGGCGCGCGCCACTCGCGCAAGTCGTGGCGGGTCAGGGCGTGCTGGCCGCCCCCGTCAGCGCCGCGAGCGTTCCATCTTCTCTCATTTCAGTGAGCTTCTGGCTGGCGTATTGGCAGCCGGCCTCGGCGATCTCGTCGAGCGCCTCGAAGGCCAGCATGCCATAGCCCTGGACCGGGGGCCGCAGGCACACGTCGGCGTCCGCCTTGACCAGGCGGGCGCGGTGGGCGCTGCTGACGATGATCGTCCGCATCATGATGTCGATGATGCCGGGCACCCGGGCCTGTCCCTGGGGAGGGCGGATCCGCTGCCAGAGCAGCTCCCAGGGGGAGGGGAGCTCCTCGCACTCGACGGTGAGATCCTGGTCGGGGCTCGCCTCGACGACGATGACGGGACCTGCTGTGAACTGCCGCATGAGATCGCCCGGCAGGTTGTTCAGCACGCCGCCGTCCACGAGCAGGCCGCCGTCGTCCAGCACGGGCACGGACGCCACGTCCAGGGACGCCGTGAGGCGTCCTCGACGCCCGCAGAGCGGCGACGGGCCGCGGGCGCGACCGTTGACACCTTCGGGCACGGGCGACGGCCACGAGGCGACGACGGGGCCGCGGTGGTCGCGGCGGGCCGCCTACGCCCGCCGTAGCCGGGCTTCGCGAAGGCGGGTGGGGTGCGCGCTGCGATGGACAGGGCCGTGTCAGCACTTGACGCCGCAGGAAGGGCCGTGAGGGGCGTCCAGGGGCCGCAGGAGCGACGCGGGCCGCCGCGCGCGACCCAGAAGACCAGTCCGCAGGGGAAGGCGTGGTACGGTGCGTTTTCGTGTCGTTTCGGTGGTGGTGGGGTGCGGTTCGGGCACGTCCGGCAGGCGGTTGTGGACGGATGGGCCGCGGAGCGGCGGAGGGCGATCCCCGAATCGGAAAAAACCCTTTCGCCCGGACGGGGATGCTTATACGGCGGTCGGCCATGAGTCGCATTTCTCAGGCTTTGGGCGTTGGGCTTTAGGCTTTGGCTTGT
>CAZDNN010000181.1:0-10922 GCA_964506385.1 uncultured Planctomycetota bacterium | reverse complement strand
CCTTACCAGATTTCTGCCTGGAGGCGACGTTCGAGCCAGTCGCGTTCCTCGGCCGTCAAGTCTCCACAGTGCTTCTCGATCCAGGTGATGTCGCCGGAGAGGATCGCGGCCTTGGCCTCGGAGCTCAGCGCGAGCCCGGACAGGACGCGGCTGCCTTCGGTCAGGAGGTCGCTGCCGAAGGTCGGGTCGCGGGACGCGCGCCTGAGAACCTCCTTGACCAGCTCCGCGTCGATCTCCAGCCTCGGCTCTTTGCCCGGCTGTTCCTCGACGGCGAGGGCCTCGTGGACGGCTTTGGCGAGCTGGTGCGGCGTGAATGGCTTCTCGATGTAGTCCGAGACACCAAGCCCCATGGCCTCGACCGCCGAAGGCACCGTGCCGTAGCCGGTGATGATGACAATGGCGGTGTTCGGTCGTTCGCGTCTCAGGGCACGGACCAGGTCCATGCCATCCAGATCGGGCATCTTGAGGTCGGTGATCACGAGGTCGAAATGCTGGGCACACGCGCGGTCCAGGCCCTCCCTGCCGCTTTCCGTTGTGTCCACCTCATAGCCTTCGTGGGCCAGCACACGCCGACAGCTCTCGTTGACGATCGGCTCGTCGTCCACGACCAGGACCCTGTGCGCGGCTACCATCGTCGGTCCTCCTTGTGCTCCAAGCCGTGAAACCGCTCGCTCCCGCCTGCCTGATTGTATAGCAATCGGCGTGCCGGGAACGGCGACCCGGCGAAGCCGCGTGCGGCGGTTCTGCCAAGTTTCTTTCGGGCAACGAGATACGCCGATGCTCTCTTCTTTCTGCCGGGCATGCGCCGTGTGCCTCGGGACCCGATGTGTACACGCGGGAGCGCCAACTGTATGTCGTGGGCATACAGGCGAAGGCCCCAGGTCACCGGCGAGCAGGCCGGGGACACGACAGCGGGGCCAGCACGTTCTTGCCATCAGAACTGCATTCGTTTACGATAGGGGCGCATGTGCCTTGACCTGAGGAGGGGTCGATGACCCTGAGAAGTCGGATCACGCTGAGCATGCTGTCGGTGGTCGCCATCTCGGGCGGGGTGGCGACCTTGACCGGCGGCTACTTGCTGCGGCGACACCTGGAGCAGGAAGCCGAGAACCGGGTGCGACAGGACTTGAATGCGGCCAGTGCGTTCTACACGCAGCGCCTGGAGGCGATGCGGGGAGTGCTCCGCTACACCGCGCTGGGCGAGCGGTTCTCTCAGGCGGTCGCAGAGAAGGATGTGAGCTACCTCTCCCCGCGGCTCGCCGCCGTCCGCAGGAGCGCGGGTCTGGACCTGCTGTGCGTCACGGATCGCCGGGGGCGCGTGACCCACCGTGCGCACCGCCCCGACGTATCGGGCGATCCTCTCGCCGACGATCGCCTGGTCGGCCGGGTGCTCAAGGGTGAGGAGATCGTCTCCGGCACAATCCTCGTCCCGGTCGAGACACTGGAAGCCGAGGATCCCCTGCTGGCGGAGCGGGCGAGCATCCGTATGCTGCCGACCCCGAGGGCGAGGCCGACCGAGACCACCCAGTTGGCCGCAGGCATGATGCTCTGCTGTGCAGCGCGTGTGCATGGCCCCGACGGCAGGCTGGCCGGCGTGCTGCGGGCGGGGATACTGCTCAACCGCAACTACGACCTGGTCGATCAGGTCCGGAACACGGTGTTCCGCGACGAGCGATACCGCGGAAAGCTGACCGGCACTGCAACCATCTTCCAGGACGACGTGCGCATCTCGACGAACGTCCTGCGCGAGGACGGGTCCCGCGCCATCGGCTCCCGGGTCAGCGAGGAGGTCTACAACCACGTTCTCCGCCAGGGCGAGACCTGGGTGGGCAGCGCGTGGGTGGTCAATGACTGGTACATCTCGGCCTACGCGCCGATCGACGACATTGATGGCAAGCCGGTGGGCATGCTCTACGTGGGCGTGCTGGAGCGGAGGTTTCGAGACGTCACCATACGCACGCTCACGATCTTCGGCCTCGTGACCCTTGCTGGCCTGGTCGCGGCGGGCCTGGCCGCCTGGAAGCTCGCCGGCAGCATCTCCCGCCCCGTGCGAGGTCTCGCCGCGGCTGCGGCCGCCATTGCAGACGGCGATTTCTCCAGGACCCTGCCTGTTGGCCCCGCCGACGCCATCGGCTCACTGACCCAGACATTCAACCTGATGGCCAGGTCGCTCAAGGAGCGCGACGAACTCCTCAAGGAACGAACCCGTCTGCAACTGACCCGCTCGGAGCGCCTGGCGTCGATCGGCCGCCTTGCCGCTGGCGTCGCCCACGAGATCAACAACCCGCTCACGGGCGTCGTGACCTTCGCCCACATGCTTCTCGAGGGCGCACCGGAGGGCTCCCAGGAGAGAAAGGACCTCGAGACGATCATTGACGCCGCGATGCGCTGTAGGGATATCGTCCGGGGTCTGCTGGATTTCTCGCGACAGAATGAGCCCGAGAAGACCCTTGCGGACCTGAATCACGTGCTGGAGCAGGCACTGACGCTCACCCGCAACCAAGCGATGATCCACGGCGTGCAGATCATCGAGGAGCTGGATCGCTCTCTGCCTCACCTCGTGATCGACGCGGGCCAGATCCAGGAGGTCGCAGTGAACGTGCTCGTCAACGCCATCGACGCGATGTCCGACGGCGGCGACCTGACGGTTCGCACCCGCGCGGTGGACAGGAATGGCGCCGAGTGGGCGGAGCTCGAGATCGCAGACACCGGCTGCGGGATCGCCCCAGAGCACCTCGAGCACGTCTTCGACCCGTTCTTCACGACCAAGCAGACAGGCCAGGGCACAGGGCTGGGCCTGGCCGTGAGCTACGGCATTGTCAGCGAGCACGGCGGCCAGATCGATGTCTCCAGCGAGGTGGGCCGCGGCACCACGGTCACCGTGCGGCTGCCCATAACGCCGAAGGAACTGCCTGATGAGCAAGAAGGCACGGATACTGGTTGTTGACGACGATCCCATCGTCCGCAGCAGTTGCGAGCGCATACTCGGCCAGGACTACGACGTCCAGATGGTGGACAACGGCATCGAGGGCCTCGAGGCACTCGCCGCGGGAGCCTGCCACGTGGCCCTGGTGGACCTCAAGCTCCCGGATATCAGCGGGATGGACATCCTGGGCCAGATGCCGGACCAGTTCCCCGACATCCCGATCATCATCATCACAGGGTACTCGACGATCAAGAGCGCCGTCGAGGCAATCAAGCTGGGCGCCTTCGACTACGTGGCAAAGCCCTTCACCCCCGACGACCTGGAGGCCGCGATCGAGAAGGCGCTCCGCCGACGGCGACTCCTGACCGACTACCGCGCGCTCCAGCACGCGCTGGCCGACCGCTACCAGATCTCGCGCCTCGTCGGCGAGAGCCCGGCGATGAAGCGCGTGCTGACCCTCATCGCCCAGATGGCTGAGACCGACAGCACGGTCCTCCTGACCGGCGAGAGCGGCACGGGCAAAGAGCTGGTGGCTCGCGCGATCCACTTCTCCGGCCCCCGCAGGGACGCGCGGTTCGTCGCCGTGGACTGTGGGGCCATCCCGCCAGGCCTCATCGCCAGCGAGCTCTTCGGACACGTCCAGGGCGCCTTCACGGGAGCCACCACCGACCACACGGGCCTCATACAAGCCGCCGATGGCGGCACCCTGTTCCTCGATGAGGTCTCCAACCTCCCTCTTGAGCTCCAGGCGACCCTCCTCCGCGTCATCGAGGAGCGAGAGGTGCGGCCCGTGGGAGCCTCCGACCCGACCGAGGTGGACATCCGACTCCTCGCGGCGACCAACCGCGACCTCCGTGGACTCGTAGCCGAGGGCAGGTTCCGAGAGGACCTCTTCTATCGCCTCAACGTCTTCCCCATGCGCATCCCTCCCCTCCGAGAGCGGCGCGAGGACATCCCCCTCCTCGCCCGGCACTTCCTGGCCATGTTCTCCACCAGGATGCACAAGCGCGTCGATGATTTCACACCGGAAGCGATGAACGTGTTGACGCAATATGACTGGCCTGGGAATGTCCGAGAGCTGTCCAATGTGGTGGAGCGGCTCGTCATACTGTGCAGCGAGGGCCGCGTCGGGCAGGCACACCTCTCCGAGTCCATGAGCGTCTCGCCTGCGTTCTCGTCGGTCCCGCAGACTGCCGCCGAGCTCAATGACCTGAGGAAAGAGGCCCGCGATCAAGCCGTCGCCAGTATCGAGAAGGCGTTCCTCCTCGAGGCGCTGCGCCGCAACGACTACAACGTCAGCAAGGCTGCCGACCAGACCGGCATGCAGCGCTCGAACTTCCAGGCACTCCTCAAAAAGCACGGCCTCCGCATCAAGGACCTCGCCGCCCGCACCAACGGCCAAGACCACTGACCTCTGAGCGACCGACCCGTCCCCCAGACCATCTGGGCAGAGCTGAGCCGCTCCCCGCCTCCTGCATCCCCCTGCACACACCGATGCGCCACGCGGATTCGGCGCTTGACAGACCACCGAACGCCACTTAGCATGCTCGCGGCTTGCCGGCCGCATCCCGTGCCGTGCCGGCCTGAAGGCGAAGCAGGAGTCAACAACGGATGGCGACGATCTCGATCCAGGTGTGGGACGCGACGGGCAACAAGCGCCAGACCGTCGAGCTGCCCGACGACGCGCCGATCAACCGCATCATCGCGATCCTCGTGGACAGGATGAGCCTGCCGCGCCACAGCCCCGACGGCCAGTTCATGAGCTACAAGTTCCACCACAGGGCCACCGGCCGCCAACTCCTCGACGACCAGACCCTCGCCGAGGCCGGCGTCAAGGACGGCGACGTCGTGCGCCTCCAGGCCGAGATCACCGCGGGACATGGCGGGGGAAGCCGTGCACTCCATGCGCTCGGAGCGTGCGCATGATCGTCGCGCAGGAGCTCGCGGCGGGCGTACCGTATTGGCAGGAAGCCGCTCCGACGGACTCCTGCCAATAGGCTACCGCGCCAGCCTCACGCTTCTGCCTGTGCCTCTGGCAAGGGCTGCGTCCTGGAGCCGGCGATGGACGAGGTGATCGAGCTTGGCGAGGAGGCCCTGGTCGAGGGGCGCTTCCACCGCCAGGGGCTTATCGAGTGGTGGGACCAGCACCGCCTCGCCCAGGCACGGGTGCTCGTCATCGGCGCCGGCGCACTGGGGAACGAGATCCTCAAGAACCTGGCCCTCGTCGGCGTCGGCTCCGTCTTCGTCGTTGACATGGACCACATCGAGCACTCGAACCTCGCCCGCAGCGTGCTGTTCCGCGAGGAGGACATAGGCGCGGCCAAGGCAGAGGTCGCGGCGAGGCGGGTCCGCGAGCTCTACCCGGCCATGCGAGTCCAGCCGTTCGTTGGCAACATGGTCTTTGACCTGGGGGCCGGGGTGTTCCGCTGGGCCGACGTCACCGTCTGCGGCCTCGACAACCGCGAGGCACGGGTCGCCGCCAACCGCGCCTGCCTGCGGGTCGGCCGCCCGTGGGTGGACGGGGCGATCGAGCGGCTCGACGGCCTCGCCCGCGTCTTCCTGCCCGACGGCGGCGCCTGCTACGAGTGCACCATGAGCGACCTCGACTGGCAGATGCTCGAAGCCCGCCGCTCCTGCGCACTGCTCACCCGCGAGCAGATGGAGGCAGGCTACACCCCCACGACCGCCACCTCGTCGTCCATCGTCGCGGGCTTTCAGTGCCAGGAGCTGCTCAAGCTCCTCCACGGCCAGCCCGTCGAGGGCGCGAGCGGCATCGTCATCAACGGGCAGACCAACGACGTCTACACGGTGACCTACCCGCGCAAGGACGACTGCGCCGCGCACGAGACCCTCGAGGATATCGTCGAGCTGCCCGCCACCTCGGACGGCGTGACCCTGGGCGGCCTGCTGGCCCGCGCCCGCGCCGACCTCGGCGACGGGGCGACCCTCGAGCTGAGCCGCGAGGTGCTCGCCGCCCTCGAGTGCATCGGCTGCGGCACCCGAGAGGAGCTGTTCCGCTCGCTCGGCCAGGTCACCGAGGCCGAGGGCGCGTGCCCGCGGTGCGGGGAGCAGCGGATCCCGCACCTCGTGCACAGTGCGGCGGCCGACGCTCCGTTTCTCGGCCGCACGCCGGCGCAGATGGGCCTCCCGCCCTACGACATCGTCATCGGGCGTCGGGGGCTGCGGGCCGTGGGCTACCTGCTGGCTGGAGACGAGGCCGACGCACTCGGCGCCGTCGCGCCATCGAAGGGAGCGCCATCGTGAGCGACGAGAAGCCCAACGACACGGCCCGCGACACCGCGGGCCAGGAGCCGACGGGGCCGGGCACCGATGTCGGCCAGATCGACGCGGCGGAGCTCGAGGAGCGGGCCTTCCCCGCCTCCCTGGCCTCCGAGTACCGCGTTGTCATCGCCGACGAGGCCTTCGAGGCGATCAAGACCCACGCGCAGAGCGACACGTCGATCGAGCTGTGCGGCGTCCTCGCCGGCACCGTCTGCAAAGACGATGACGGCCCGTTCCTGATGGTTGAACGCGCCATCGCGGGCGTGGCGACGCGGCGCACAGGCTCCCAGGTGACCTTCACCCACGAGACCTGGGACCGCATCCACCAGCAGATGGAGGAGCAGTGCCCCGACCTGCGGATCGTCGGCTGGTACCACACCCACCCGGGCTTCGGCATCTTCCTGAGCGAGATGGACCAGTTCATCCAGGACAACTTCTTCAACCTGCCCCACCAGGTGGCCTTCGTCTACGACCCCGTGTCGGAGAGGCGGGGCCTGTTCGTCTGGAAGGGCGGGAAGTCGTCGCGGCTGCGCCGCTACTGGCTGGGCGGCGAGCTGGTCTACGACGAGGCGGGCGGCCCGGAGGCCGAGCCCCCGATGCGCCGCGAGGCGCCGCGCGAGGAGCCGGAGGACGACTTCGACCGCCGGCCCCCTCGGCGGACCTACGAGGCGCCCGAGCCGGAGCAGCCGCTCTTCTCGTGGTCCATCCTCTGGCTCGCCGGCGCCCTGGTCGCCGTGTACCTGGCCTTCTGGCTCGGCGGCCAGCTCACTGGCTCTGCCGCCCTCCAGTCGGGCAAGCAGGCGAAGGACTTCGAGGCGCTCATCCGCACCGGCCTGTTCCGCGACGGCCTCGACCGCGATCTGGATCGCGTCCTCAGCCGCCTCAACGACGCCCACAACCAGCTCCAGGTCCTCCAGGACACGCTGGCGAAGGAAGCAGCCGACGGCAAGCCGCCCAAGGCCGTGACGGACGGCCTCGAAGGCATCCTCGCCGCCCACCGCGAGCTCGGCACCATCCGCGAGAACTACACCCGCATCGACCGGCTGGCGCGGAACCTCGACCGCGTGGCGGACATGCCCAACGAGATCGCGCTGCTCGAGGCGAGTCTGGACGCTGTGCGCGTGCGGATGGCAGAGCTCTACATCGTCCAGGCCAAAATGCTGACGGTCGAGGACTCGCCGGAGCTGCGCCGGCAGCTCGCCGCCGAGTTCGCCGGCCGCGCCGTAAAGCTCGAGCCGAAGCTCCGCGAGCTCATCGAGAAGGACCTTCCCGGCCTGCTGCCGAGCGAGAAAACGAAGGCGCCGCCCACCAAGAGCGAGAAAGGCGCGAAGCAGCCGTAACACTCCGCCTCAGCACGACACCCACACTGGGGAGGCCGAGGACGGCGGACAGGGGACGATGCCCGAGAAGATCACGCTGACGCACGACGATCTCTATTCGCCACAGGTGGATGAGATCGTGGCAGAGCAGCAGGCGCTTGCCCGCGCCATGCCCGCCTTCCAGCCGACGCCGCTGTGGCGGAAGCTCCTCTTCAGCAGCCTCTTCTTCCTCTCGGTTGCCGGCCTCATTGGCGGGGTGGCCGGCTGGGCGATCCTCGAGCCGTTCGTCAAGGAGAGCGTGGTGCTGTGGGGAGAGATCGAGGACATTCAGCTCCCCGCGGGCGACACCCACAGCCGCCTGCTCCGCATCCGGGGTGTATCCGTCGTCGTGGACGAGCGGATCACCCGCGTGGCCGGCCGCGGCGAGCATGCGGACGTGGACGAGGTGGCTGACCTGCGGCTCGGCCACCCGGTGCGCGCACAGGTCACGGTCGAGGGCGGCATGGACGGCACACACGGCGGGTCGCGGATCGTGGTCCGCGAGATCCCGCCCGAGCACAGGGGCGAGCCGCTCCCGGAGTTCGAGGAGACGACGGCTGAGCAGATCATCTCGACCTACTTCGGCTTCGCGATCGTGGGCGCAGCCGTGGCCGGGCTGATAGCCGCGGCCGATGGCCTGGTGTCCCGGAACCTGCGCCGCGGGGTGCTCAGCGGCCTGTGCGGGATCGGCATCGCCGTCGCCGCCGGGCTGGTGGCCACGTGGCTGGCCAACCGCATTTTCACCATGACCACGCTGCTGGCGTACATGTGGGACGATGAGCCGTGGACGAGCAGCACGGTGACCGGGTGGCCGCTGATGATCCTGTCGGTCGGCCGTTCGCTGGCGTGGGGCGTGGTCGGCGTGACGGTGGGCCTCGGCCAGGGCGCGGCGATGCGGAGCGGGAAGCTGGCGCTCAACGGCCTGCTGGGCGGGATGCTGGGCGCCTTGCTCGGCGGGGTCTTCTTCGAGCCGCTGTGCAAGATCTTCGCCAACACCGACCTCAGCGGCGAGGCGGCCATCAGCCGCGCCGTCGGCTTCGGCCTCATCGGCCTCGCCGCAGGCCTCATGATCGGCCTCGTCGAGCACCTGGCGAAGGACGCCTGGCTGCTCATGCGCGCCGGGCCGCTCACAGGCAAGCAGTTCGTCATGTACAAGAACCCCACGGCCATCGGCAGCTCGCCCAAGTGCGAGATCTACCTGTTCAAAGACCCTGACGTCGAGCCACGGCACGCCCTCATCCACAAGCAGGGCGGCCGCCACGAGATCCAGGACCTCAAGAGCCCCGCGGGCACCTACGTCAACGGCCAGCGGGTCACCCGCCACGTGCTGCGCGACGGCGACCAGATCGTCATCGGCCAGACGGTACTCGAGTACTCCGAGCGAGCCCGAGGACAGGGGTAGCGATGGACCACAGCATCCTGGTCGCGTGTCCGCAGTGCGGGGCCAGCCTCAAGGCGCCCGCAGCCCTGGCGGGAAGGGCGGTCAAGTGCCCCCGTTGCAGCGCCGTCACCCGCGTGCCCGACCCGCAGCCGGCCGCGGCCGCGCTGCCGGGAGCCCCAGGCCCCGCCGCCGTTGCCCGCGCCAATCGCGCCGTCGCGGGCAAGCCCTGCCCAGCCTGCGGCAAGGAGGTAATGCTCGGCGACGAGATCGTAGCGTGCGTGACCTGCGGCGAGCCGAGCCATGCGGCGTGCTGGGAAGCGCGCGGCGGCTGCGCCTCGCCCGCGTGCGCACAGGTACAGGCCCCGTCGGCCCAAGCGGAGCCGCGCCAGACTCCCCTCCCCGGCGGCACCATCCCCTGCCCTGCCTGCGCCGAGCAGATCCCCGCCGATGCGAAGGTCTGCCCCTATTGCTCCGAGACGCTCGACGCGTCGGCGGAAGAGTGGCCAATGCCTCGGGAGTTCCAGGCCAAGTCGGGCTTCTTCGGGCGCAAGTGGCGCATCCAGCTCCAGGACGAGGAGTTGGTGGCGACGGCCCCCAACGGTCGCGACGAGATGCGCGTACGCCGCGCCAACGCGGCGCGCGACGTGATCCTGAACAAGCGGAAGCTCGTGCTGCACGCCGACAGGCGCAAGAGGCGGTTCATGGTGGACGATCTTGGGAACGCCGCGATCCGCTTCTGGATCTCCCGCAGCGCCGTCCCCGAGCCGAGCATCCTCGCGCGCGACGCCCTGATGCAGGGGATCGTCGGCATCTTCATCTTCAGGCCCATCCTCGGCACTGCGGCGATCGTGCAGGGGATCAGGGCCCTTCAGCTCATCAAGGGGCACCCCCGGCTCTTCACGGGCAGGGGCTCGGCCATCGCCGCCATCGTCATTGGCGGCTTCGATGTCCTTGTCACGATCCTGCTCATCATCGCCATCATCGCCCTGTCAGCAGCGGGGTAGACGGGAGGCCCGGTTCCTCGGTATTGGAGCATCAGCCCTGTGAGCGTGACCATTGAATGCCCGTTCTGCCACAAGCGGTACACGGTGGACGAGTCGGCCTCGGGCAAGACCGCGCAGTGCAAGATCTGCGGCGCCAAGATGCAGATCCCCGATCTCGCCGGCGCCGCCCCGAGCCCGCAGCCCGAGCCGGCCCAGGAGCCCGCGGAGCCTGAGCCTCAGCCCGAGCCTCCGCCCGAGCCCGCAGGCCCGCCAGAGCCCGAGGAGCCGGCCGAGCTGCCGAGACAGATGCGGGCCAACCGCGCCGTCGCGGGCCGCATCTGCCAGATCTGCGGCGCCGCCGTCGAGCTCGGCCAGCCCGTGCGCAACTGCGAGCTGTGCGGCCAGACCCACCACGACGAATGCTGGACCAAGAACAACGGCTGCGGCACCCGCGACTGCGAGAACGCGCCCCTGCCCGAGCTGCGCCTCGCGACCGAGAGCGAGGAGGAGCCCTCGCAGGGGCCACCGCCAGGCATGAAGGCCTGTCCCCACTGTGGCGAGTACATCCCGCAGGCGGCCATCAAGTGCCGCCACTGCCAGGAGTTCATGCCCGGCGAGCGGTCCCGCGCGCCGGCCCAGGCAGCCACGAGCGGCATGGCCATCGGCGCGCTCGTCTGCGGCATCCTGTCGCTGCTGTGCTGCGCCGTAGCAGGCCCGGCGGCCATCGTGCTGGGGGTGATGGCCCGCAAGGAGATCGCGAGCAGCGGCGGCCGCATCGGCGGGAGCGGCATGGCCCTCGCAGGCATCATCATGGGCAGCATCGGCACCGCGCTGGCTGCCCTGTGGATCGTGGTCCAGATCATCATCGTCGCCGCAGGCCCGTGACCGACGCCGCAACGGCCAGACAGGAGGATCGCGCGTGAGCATCACGATCCAGTGCCCGCAGTGCGGCAAGCGCTACACCGTAGCCGAGTCGGCGGCGGGGAAGGTGG
>CAZDNN010000180.1:0-10977 GCA_964506385.1 uncultured Planctomycetota bacterium | reverse complement strand
GGCGAAGACGATTCAGAACACCGGGCCGCGGTCCCCAAGATCCGGGGCCAGACTCGGCGAAGCCCCCGAGAGGAGGCAACCTCTTGTGGCGGGGCGGTCCAGACGACTCGCGGTGCCTGTTGTCCTGAGACTGGGCCGTCGTTGCCCTCTGTGGCGAATCGGACTGGCGTTGTAGTGCTGGCCCTCATCCCCATGTTGCCGGGAGGCATCGGCATGTTGCCGAACGTCAACATCGGCTAAGTGCTTTGGGGCCAATAGCTTGGCCCATAGTTGGGCGTGATGGCGGCCGGGCGGTGTTGACGGATCGCCACATCCGGGGCGCGACGGGCACGGCCAGCGTGCCCTCAGGCCCGCGTGACCAAGCCCTAAGCCCTTGCCGTACCTTATCTTACGCATTTCTCACATGAGACCGTGGGAGGCGGTGCGGACGGCACGCCATTTGCTACATGTAGACGCATGCTTCGCAGCGAGTCGTCAGTCCGATATTCCGGAGCTATCGTGATTGGCCGTGCAGGGGCCCGCGTGAAGAGGAGGCCGTGAGATGGTGGGATCCCGTGTCTGCTGTGGTGTGGCCGTCGTGCTTTTCGCTAGCCTCGCGGCGGCTGCGCCGGTGGCGATCTACCACATGGACGATGTGAGCGGCCCCATCAGCGACTCGGCCGGCATCCACGATGGCGCCTTCAACGGCGCGGCCACCGACTATGGCCACGCCGGCCCCTTTGGCGGCGCCCTGCGCTTTCGCGGCGGCCAGACGGTCAACGCCGGGAACATCCTGGACCTCAATGACCGCTCGTTCACCATCGAGGGCTGGGTGAAGGCCGACGCGGCGCGGGCGAGCCAGGAGCTGATCGCGTCGAAGCGCGACCAGGGCGGCACCCGCAGGGATCTTCACCTGCGCCTCGGCGGCCCCGGCGGCGGATGGCCAGCGGACGGCGGCCTGCTCTTCGGCTTCTACGGCGGCGACCTGCCGACCTCAGGGGGGCACGTGGCCGACGACGAGTGGAGCCACGTGGCCTTCGTCTTCCAGAAGAACCCCTCGGCCCCCCACGACCGCTACGTGTACGTCAACGGCCAGGAGGTGGCGCACGACACGCCCAGCTACGTCTACGAGGGCACGGGCGGCGACGTCCACATCGGCTCGTGGGCCGGCACGGCGCAGAACATCCACGGCACCCTCGACGAGTTCCGCGTCTACGACGAGGCGCTCGACGCGACGACCGTCTACAACCACGCGCGCGGCGTCTACGCCGTGCAGCAGCCCGACGCCCTCGTCGCCGCCTACTCGGCCGACGGCTACGGCAACCCCGTGGCCAACCGCACGCCGCTCGCCAACGACGCGAGCTACAACGGCAGCCAGTGGCAGCGCCACGGCCGCTTCGGCGGCGCCCTCGGCTTCCCTGGCAACCAGGCGCTCACCCTGCCCACCGACCCCTCCCTCGAGTTCGCCAACGAGCCCTTCACCATCGAGCTGTGGGCCTACCAGGACCCCGCCGCCACCGGCGAGCAGGTGCTCGTCGCCAAGCGCGACACGCCAAGCACCAACAGCCAGAACCTCCACTTCCGCCTCTACAACAACGGCGCCGTGCGCATGGGCTTCTACGGCAACGACCTGACGTCGGCCGCCGGCCAGTTCACCAAAGGCGAATGGCACCACCTCGCCTTCGTCATGGAGCCTGGCGCCACGAACCACCGCCGCATCTACCTCGACGGCACCGAGATCGCCCACGACACCCCCAGCAAGGCATACGAGGGCAGCGGAGCGCCCATCGAGTTCGGCCGCTGGAGCTCGAACTACCAGCTCTTCGACGGCCTCATCGACGAGCCCCGCGTCTACAACTACGCCCTCGACGCAGGCGCCATCGGGAGCCACGCCCAGGGCGTCTACACCATCCAGCAGCCCAACACCGCGGTGGCCGTCTTCCACGCCGACGACACCGCCAGCCCCGTCCTCGACAGCACCCTCTACCACAACGACGGCGTCTACAGCGGCGGCGCCTTCCAGCAGCCCGGCCGCTTCAACGGCGCCCTCGGCCTCAACGGCTCCAGCGACATCACCATCGGCGGCGACCCGAGCCTCGAGCTCAACGACACCTCCTTCACCATCGAGATGTGGGTCAAGCCCGACGCCGCCCGCGGCAGCCAGGAGCTCCTGGCCTCGAAGGTGGACGAGGGCGGCACCCGCAAGAACCTCCACCTGCGGCTCGGCGGTCCCGGGGGCGGCTGGCCCGCCGACGGCGGCCTCCTCTTCGGCTTCTACAGCGGCGACCTGCCGACCCCGGGCGGCGTGGTGACCGACGACGAGTGGAACCACGTGGCCTTCGTCTTCGAGAAGACCGGCGACCCCACCAACAACCGCTACATCTACGTCAACGGCGCGCTGGTGGCGGAGGACCACCCCAACTACGCCTACGACGGCACCGGCGGCAGCCTCCGCCTTGGCTCCTGGGGACCCCACGGCCAGTTCCTCCACGGCCTCATCGACGAGCCGCGCGTCTACAACTACGCCCTCGGCGCCACGGAGATCTACCGCCACGCACGCGGCGCCTACGCCTTCAACGACTTCTCCCCCGAGGTGCCCGTCCTCGTCATGCACATGGAGGAGTCCGCCGGCGCCACCATCGGCGACGGGACCCTCTTCGGCAACGACGGCACCTACAACGGCAGCGGCCATGGCGCCGGCAGCCCCGCACTCCACGGGCTCCGCTTCGACGGCAACGACCGCATCGTCGTCCCCAGCGACCCCAGCCTCGACCTCAACAACCGCTCCTTCTCCATCGAGATGTGGGCCAACCAGGACCCCGACCCCACCGGCCAGCAGTGCGTCGCCGGCAAGCCCGACCAGGGCGGCACCAACCGCAACCTCCACCTGCGCCTCTACCCCGACGGCGTCATCCGCTTCGACTACTACGCCAACTCCACCAACACCGCCCCCGGGACGTTCACCCCCGACCAGTGGCACCACCTCGCCTTCGTCTACGACTACGACGAGCTGATCCGCCGCATCTACCTCGACGGCGACGTCGTGGCCGAGCAGCTCAACGTCGGGCCCTACCTCGGCTCAGGCGGCGACCTCACCATCGGCTCGTGGGGCACCGGCCAGTACTTCCAGGGCGTCCTCGACGAGTTCCGCATCTACAACTACGCCATCAGCCCCGAACTCATACTCGCCCACTACAACCGCGAGTACGGCGACTTTGTCATCCCCGAGCCCGCCACGCTCCTGCTCGCAGGCAGCGGCCTGCTGGCGCTGGTCCGCCGGCGCCGCCGCTCGGCGTGACGCACGCTCGGCCCCTCTGGGCCTCGTGCCCAGCCAGGAAGGAACAGTCACGAGATCGGATAGCCCCCGTTCCGTGACTTGATGAGCAGAAGGCGTTGCAGCGGCGCACCGGGTCACGGGGAAGCCCCTAGCTTCCCTGGCTCGCCGCCGACACGAATCGAGAAGTGAAGTAAGGAGACTGGGCGATGAGGACAGCACGCGTCAGGACCGTCGTTCTTCTGGGCTTCCTGGGGCTCGCCCTGCTGCTGGCACAGTCTGGCCAGGCCGGCGTGATCAGCCTCGGGCCCGCCATCACAGACGACGCCAGCACCGGGATCAGCAGCTTCTTGAAGACCTATACGCACGCGGTCAGCGGCGGCGAAGCGGTCACGGTCAACGGCGTGAGCTTCGACCTCCTCAACTCCGGCACGACCCCGCCGAACTTCGTCTGGGACACGCATGGCCGAAGCAAGAACCAGGTGACCAACAACAACAACAACTGGAACCCGGCGACCGGGGGCGTGACCGGAGCGGGCGCCCAGGCCCTGCTGAACGACTTCACCTACTCCGGCAACGGCCCCAACCCCGGCGACCATCAGAGCTACACGATCTCCGGCTTGACCCCAGGCTCGGACTACGAGACCCGGCTGTACATCCGCGCCTGGGACACCACGGGGGGCAGCGGCAGGCCGATCGATGTGACGTTCACCAACGGAACGGAAGTCGATGGCACTGGGACCGTCCCGGAGGACCGCCCGAGCATGCTGGGCTACCCGAGCGACCACTCCGCGTACTACGTGAGCTATGCCTATACGGCGCAGGGCACCACGATGACGATCGATGCCGCCGTGCCGGCGGTAGCGCCGCCGAACAGCGGGAGCGCCCATCTCTACGCGCTGACCAATGAGGACGTGGGAACGCCTGGTCCCGGCCGCTTCTTCCCGATCACCAACGACGCGGACTCCGAGATCAGCGCCGCCAAGACCTACACCCACGCCGTGGACTTCGGCTCGAACAGCACCTACCCTGTGGCCACGGTCAACGGCGTGGCGTTCGTCGGCAAGAGCGGCGCGGGGAGCTTCCCGTCGGGCGGCGCGGGGACGGTGGGCACCGGCTCGGCGAACATCCCCAATGCTCACAGCGGCAGTGGAGGCGCCGCCACAGGCATCCCCGGCGGCAACGCGGTGGAGAACCTGGTCCAGGACTTCAACTACAACAACAGCAACGCCGAGATCCGACTCGATGGCCTCACCATCGGCCAGACCTACGACGTGCGGCTCTACCAGAGCGTCTGGGGCGGCGACCGCACGCAGCGATTCGAGTTCGAGACCAATGGCGTGGGCGACCCGGAGCACACGATCACGTTCAACCCAGACAACCCTGGCGCCGACCCGCCTGGGGTCGGGACCAACGCCTATGCCCTCTCGTATGCCTACACCGCCGAGTCCGAGTCCCTGACGATCACAGCCACCCAGACGGGCGGAGGCTCCTATCACGCCTACGGCCTGACCAACGAGGTCACCGGCCCGGTCGTCGCGCCCACCGTCTACGACGTACGGGGCCGGGTCTTCAGCACCGGCGTGGACAGCGACGGCAATGTCCTGCCGCCAGGCACCGCGGACCCCCACTACAAGGTCGCCGAGACGCCGGGCAACCCGTCGTACAATCAGTCCTCCGTGGTGCAGCAGAATCACGGCGCGTGGCTCGCCAACGACCCCGCCGGCGCGCACGGCTCGAGCTTCACGTCCATCGTGCCCCAGGCGACGAACATCGCTCCGGGGGCGTATGTGACCTCGACGAGCTTCAGCCTCGTCGGCTGGGACGCCTCGACCGCGAGCATCCAAGGCAGCCTCGCCGTGGACGACTCGCTGAGCGACGTGCGCCTCAACGGGGCCTCGCTGAGCCTCCCGAGCGGCAACATGAGCAGTTGGACAGATTTCGCCATCCCCGCTGGCAGCGGCTTCCTGCCAGGAGACAACACCCTGGAGTTCGTGTGGAACAACGGCGGGACGGGCAACAACCCGGGCGGCCTGCGGGTCGAGCTCGCGGCCACCGCCACTCCCGTTACCGCGCCGGGCACCCTCCGCTACATTCCCATCACCAACGACGCCGACTCCGAGATCCGCGCCGACAAGATCTACACCGTCGCCGTGGACTTCGGCAACGACCAGCCCGGGGCCAACATCAACGGCGTGCAGTTCACCCAAGCCACGCCGAGCACCCTCCCGGCGAACGTCAAGTACGACGTGACCAGCGGCGGTCGCAGCAGCCACGGCGGCAACGGCAACCACAACGTGTCGGGCGCCGTGGTCGCCCTCTTCGAAGACATGATCTACAACGGCAACAACGCCCCGGGCGGCTCGGCGACGGTCACCATCGAGGGCCTCATCCCGGGCGTTACCTACGACACCCGCTTCTACACCCGCCAGTGGGGCCCCGGCACGCGCACCGCCGACATCGGCTTCGACACCAATGCGAACGGCTTCGCCGACACGACCGTGACGATCAGCCAGGACAACGCGAGCGTCTCGCCGCCTGGCTTCTCCGACGCCAACCAGGCCTACGCGATCTCCTACACCTACGTCGCCCAGACCTCGAGCTTCTCCGCCACGTTCACCCAGCAGAGCTACAACGCCTCGTGGCACCAGTACGGCGTGACCAACGAGATCGTGTCCACGCCGCCTGGCACCGCCGCCATCGGCGGCGCCGCGACGTCCGACAACCACTACGAGCTCTACCTCAGCGACGACGACAGCGTGCTCGGCACCCTGATCGCGAAGAGCGACGGCGCGCTCTATGACTGGCAGACCGCGGAAGCCCTGGGCTTCCTCGCCAACAAGGACGAGACCATGTACCTCCACGCCGTGGTCACCAACGACGACCCGCCCGCCTGGGGCGGCTTCATCGCCCACCTCGAGCTGTATGGGCTGACCTTCCTCGAAACAGGCACCGACGTGCTCGAAACCGACGACTTGCTCTGGCTCGTCAATGACACGGGCTTCGGCGATCCCATGGTCAACGCCATCTCGCACGGTGGCTACGGGGTCGGCCCGTGGGGCACCGGCGTCAACCCTGACTTCCCCTCGACGGCTGAGTGGCTGTGGCTCGGCCAGGGCTACCCCGCCCGCACGCTCTACTTCAGCACCAGCATCACCGTCGTCCCCGAGCCGGCCACGATGCTCCTCCTCATCGGCGGGCTCGGCGCCCTCATCCGGCGGCGCCGCCGCAAGGCATAGGCCCGCACGCCACGCACACCCGAGGGGACCTTCGTACGAGGGTCCCCTCGCTGCTGTACGGCCCGCGCGCGAAGTGCCCGTGGAGCCGACGGAGGGCTTCTGATATAATCCACGGTCCCTAGAAGTCTCCAGGTGGAAGCAAGGAAACCACGATGGCGCAGTCCTACCGCGTGACCCTCATCGACGGCGACGGGGTCGGCCCCGAGATCGCCGCCGTCACCCAACGATGCATCGACGCCACGGGCGTGGACATCGAATGGGACATCCAGCACGCCGGCACCGAGGTCGCCGAGCAGGTCGGCACCCCGATGCCCGACGAGGTCATCGAGAGCATCCGCCGCAACGGCGTCGCACTCAAGGCTCCAGTCACCACACCCGTCGGCAAGGGGTTCCGCAGCGTCAACGTCCACCTCCGCCAGACCCTCGACCTCTTCGCCTGCGTCCGCCCCTGCAAGAGCTATGCCGGCGTCCGCTCCCGCTACGACGACATCGACCTGATCGTGGTGCGCGAGAACACCGAGGACCTCTACGCAGGGATCGAGTTCGAGCAGGGCACGCCCGCGTGCCGCCGGGTCATCGACCTGTGCTGCGAGCTCCAGCCGAAGCCGATCCGCGCCGACAGCGGCGTGTCGATCAAGCCGATCTCCATCGACGGCTCCCGGCGCATCGTGCAGTTCGCCTTCGACCTCGCGCGCCAGCTCGGCCGCCGCAAGGTCACCGCCGTCCACAAGGCCAACATCATGAAGCACAGCGACGGCCTCTTCCTCGAGGTCGCCCGCCAGGTGGCTACCGAGAACGGCGTGACCGTCACCCACCACGACGAGGCCCACGTCACCTACGAAGGCGGCGACATCGAGTTCGAGGACCGCATCATCGACAACATGTGCATGCAGCTCGTCCAGAAGCCCGAGCTTTACGACGTCCTCGTCCTGCCGAATCTCTATGGCGACATCGTGAGCGACCTGTGCGCCGGCCTGGTCGGCGGCCTCGGCGTCGCCCCCGGAGCGAACATCGGGGAGGGCTGCGCCGTCTTCGAGGCGACCCACGGCTCGGCTCCCAAGTACAAGGGCCAGAACAAGGTGAACCCGACGGCCCTGATCCTCTCGGGCGTGCTCATGCTGCGCCACCTCGGCGAGACCGACGCCGCCGACCGGCTCGAACGGGCCGTCGCCGCCGTCATCGCCGAAGGCAAGGACGTCACCTACGACCTCAAGCCCCATCGCGACGACCCGACGGCCGTGGGGACCAGGGAAATGGGCGACGCGATCATCCGGAGGCTCCCCAACTAAGGGAGCGGTTCCGGGTGCCAGGTTCCGGGTTTCGGGAAGATGAGGAGGGCAAGATGGCGAGGGTGAGGTCGTTCCGGGACCTCAGGGTATATCAGGAGTTGAAGCGCCTGCATCTTGAGGTGCACAATCAGAGCTTGACGTTCCCGCGTTTCGAGCTCTACGAGCTAGGTTCGCAGATCCGTCGGGCGTCGAACTCGGCGCCTGCCCAGCTCGCCGAAGGACACGGTAGCCGCCATACGAACATCTACATCGAGGCGATCAGTCGCTCGCAAGGAGAGATCCAAGAAACGCGACATCACCTCGACATGGCGCATGAGAAGCGGTACCTCTCAGACGCGCGCTTCCGGGACCTCGATGGCAGATATGAAGCCTGTGCACGAATGCTCGAGCGCCTCCATCAGTCGCTCAGCCAGTGGCACGGCAGCACCCGCACCCCGGACCGCGTTGAGGAGGAATCCCCTGGCTACGGGACGGATGTCCTCCCCTCCTGGGAGATAGCTGCCCAGATTACGGATGAGATCGATGCGGAGTCCGCCCCGAAGCCGTCAGAGGACCCGGCCTGAGCCCAGAAGCCGCCTCTCTATGGCCCGAAACCCGGAACCTGAAACCTGGAACCAGTTCCCCTCGTCCCCTCGCGTCGTCCAGTGAAAGGACCCACGACCCATGGCAAAGCCAAAGGTTGCCGTCTTCGGCGCCGGTCACGTTGGCGCGACGACGGCGCAGCGGATCATCGAGCAGGAGCTGGCCGACGTGGTGCTGCTCGACATCGTCGAGGGCCTGCCGCAGGGCAAGGCGCTCGACATGATGGAGGCGGCGCCCGTCGAGGGCTACGACGCCAAGATCGTCGGCTCGAACCACAATACCGACATCGCCGGCGCCGACCTCGTGGTCATCACCGCCGGCGTGGCCCGCAAGCCCGGCATGAGCCGCGACGATCTGCTCGCCATCAACGCGAAGATCGTGAGCGGCATCGCCGACGACATCAAGCACCATGCGCCCGACGCCTTCGTCATCTGCGTGACCAACCCCCTCGACGTGATGACGTACCTCGTCCACGAGCGCACCGGCTTCCCCGCCGAGCGGGTGATGGGCATGGCAGGCGTGCTCGACACCGCGCGGTTCCGCTGCTTCATCGCCATGGAGCTCGGGGTGTCGGTGAAGGACATCGAGGCGATGGTGCTCGGCGGCCACGGCGACTCAATGGTGCCGCTGCCCCGCCACGCCACGGTCGGCGGCGTGCCGCTGCCCGAGCTGCTGCCCGCCGAGCGCATCGAGGCGCTCATCGAGCGCACCCGCAAGGGCGGCGCCGAGATCGTGAGCCTGCTGAAGACCGGCAGCGCCTACTACGCCCCCGCGTCGGCCGCCGTGGCCATGGCCGCGAGCATCCTCCGCAACGAGCGGCGGCTCCTGCCCGCCTGCGTCCGCCTCGACGGGCAGTACGGCATCGACGGCGTCTACGTCGGCGTGCCCTGCATCCTCGGCGCCGGCGGAGTCGAGGAGATCGTCGTCCTCGAGCTCACCGCCGACGAGCTCGCCGCCCTCCAGGCCTCCGCCGACCACGTCAGAGAGACCATCGACCGACTGAAGACGCCCTGAGCCAGGGGCCTTACTCCAAGCACCGTTCCCTCCCGTCTGCGAGCCACCCCATGTGGGACGACCTCATCGAGCTGCTCAACGCCCACGAACGCCTGCTCTTGACGACTCACATCAACCCGGACGGCGACGCCATCGGCTCGCTGGTCGGACTCGGCCTCTACCTCGAGGAGCTCGGCAAGACGGCGCTGCTGGTCATCGAGCACCCGGTGCCGCCCATGTACCGCTTCCTCGACCCCGAAGGCAGCGTGCGACAATATGAGCCGGGGCGGGACGATCCTGAGATCGCGGCGTGCGACATGGCCATCGTGCTGGACGTCGGCGCCCTCGATCGCGTCGGCGGCCTCGAGAAGCCGCTCCGCCGCCACGAGGTGCCCATCGCCTGCATCGACCACCACGCGACGAACAACGGCTTCGCCGACGTCAACATCGTCCGCCCCGAGGCCGCGTCCACCGCCTCGCTCATTCTCGACCTCATCCGCTCCATGGGCCACACGCCCTCGCCGCGGGTCGCCGAGGCGCTCTACGTCGGCCTGGCGACCGACACAGGCTGGTTCCGCTTCCCCAACGCATCGCCCCAGGCCTTCCGCGACGCCGCGGTGCTCGTCGAGGCGGGCGCCGACGTGCCGGGGGTCTACGAGGCCGTCTACGAGAACCACTCCGCCGCGAGCCTGCGCCTGCTCGGCCTCGCCCTCGCCAGCCTCCAGACCGACTGCGACGGCCAGCTCGCCTGGATCACCCTCACCCAGGCGATGTTCGAGGAGACGGGCGCCGACGAATCCGAGACCGAGGGCATCATCGACCACGCCCGCAGGCTCGGCGGCGCCGAGATCCTCATCCTCTTCCGCGAACTCGCCGACGGCGGCACCCGCGTCTCGCTCCGCGCCAAGCACGACCTCGACGTCGCCGCCCTCGCCGCCCGCTTCGGCGGCGGCGGCCACCGCAAGGCCGCCGGCATCGCCCTCGACTCCCCACCCGCCACCACGATCCCCACCCTCCTCGCCGCCGCCCGCGACCTGCTTGAGCGATGACCCAGGCGTAGGCCGAGTCGGCCTCTGCTCGTCAGGGAGCTTGACTCCTCTCTCCCTGGGTGCTCTAATGCGGGTGAGGGCTGACCCGACGTGCGAACATCGGTCGCTGCGCGCCCGGAAGGAGCGATCAGCCATGCTGACCAGATTCCGCGTGCAAGGCTTCAAGTCTCTGGCGGATGTTGAGCTCGACTTGCCGCGCATGCTCGTGCTCTTCGGGCCGAACGCAGCGGGGAAGAGCAACTTCCTCGAAGCGTTGCAGTGCTTGTCCCGGCTGGTGACCGAACGCACAGTCCAGGATGCGCTCGAGCCGCCCATGCGGGGGTATCCGGTCGAGGCGTTCCGCCTGCCTACTGGGGGCCTCAAGGAACTGATGGCGCGCGATGAAGCGACCCTTCGCTTTGAGGCGGACATCGTGCCTGAGAAGCATCGCCCCACGGGGAAGCGCAGGCGCAAGCTGCGCTACGAGGTGGAGATCCAGACACAGCCGAAGTCGGGTGCGCTCTGCGTCACAGACGAGTATCTCGCGGCCATGCAACTGAAGAAGGACCGGCCCCTAGGCAACGCCATCATCG
>CAZDNN010000179.1:5084-11003 GCA_964506385.1 uncultured Planctomycetota bacterium | reverse complement strand
GCAAAGCCGCTCGATTCAATAATGAGGTGTGCCCGACCTGGGTTCTGGCGAAGCGAACGAACTTCTTCGCGAGAGAGAAGTTGTCACGGGTTTGTGTACAGAGGAATGTCGAATGGCCAGACTCAGATGCCGAACGGGGAGGCTGCTGTGCTGCTGCCTGGCGCTCGGGGCCGCGGCCGCGGGAGGGGAGGCGACGGATCACCTGTCGGCGACGCCTGAGGCGATGCGGTGGTGGCGGGAGGCTCGGCTCGGCGTGTTCATCTGCTGGGGGCCGGTGAGCCTGAAGGGCACGGAGATCGGCTGGTCCCGCGACGGCGAGCGGCGAGGGAGGAAAGGCAAGGGGCCTATCCCTGTCGAGGAGTACGACAGCCTCTACAAGCAGTGGAATCCGACGAAGTTCGACGCGAAGGAGTGGATCGACATCGTGAAGGCCTCGGGCGCGAAGTACATCATCTTCCTGACCAAGCACCACGACGGCTTCTGCCTGTTCGACTCCAAGCTCACCGACTACAAGATCACGAGCCCCCTCTCGCCGTTCCGCCGCGACGTGACGGCCGAGATCGCCGAGGCGTGTCACGACGCGGGCATCAGGATCTTCTGGTACTACTCCCAACCCGACTGGCACCACCCCGACTACCGCACGAAGACCCACGCGCGCTACATCGCCTATCTCCACGGCCAGCTCCGCGAACTGTGCACGAACTATGGCCGCATCGACGGCATCTGGTTCGACGGCCTCGGCGGCAAGGCGGCGGACTGGGACGCGGCGAATCTCTTCAAGCTCATCCGCTCCCTCCAGCCCCACGCCCTCATCAACAACCGCTGTGGCCTGCCCGGCGACTTCTACACCCCGGAGCAGCGCATCGGTCGATTCGACAACCAGCGCGCCTGGGAGAGCTGCATCACCCTCGGCACTCAGTGGGCCTGGAAGCCCAACGACCGTCTCAAGGGCCTCAAGCAGTGCATCGACATCCTGGTGAAGTGCGCGGGGGGCGACGGGAACCTGGCGCTGAACACCAATCCGATGCCCGACGGGCGGATCGAGCCGCGGCAGGCCGAGCGCTACCGACAGATCGGCGCGTGGCTCGGGCAGTTCGGTGAGTCCATTTTCGCCACCCGTGGCGGCCCGTTCCGTCCTGCGGCCTGGGGCGCCACCACCTGCAAGGGCAACACCGTCTACGTCCATGTGCTCGACTGGGGCCGCGGCCCCGTGGTCCTGCCGCCCATCGACAGGAAGGTGTCCGGCACGAGACTCCTTGGCGGTGGCGTCGTGGCCGTGAAGCAGGGGGAAGCGGGCATCCGCATCGTCGTCCCCGAGGACCAGCGCCATCCGCTCGACACGATCGTGGCCGTCGAGCTCGACGGCCCGGCCTTCGACGCGACGGTGGGGAAGCTGGCATCAGGCTCGGTGGCGGCGGGCAAGAAAGCGAGGGCCTCGAACCATTTTCAGAAGTCGGCGACCTACAGCCCGGACAAGGCGTTCGACGACGACTTCGAGACGCGCTGGGGCTGCGACTGGGGCACGAAGTCGGCGTGGCTCGAGGTCGATCTCGGGAAGCCCACGACCATAGGCCGTGCGCTCGTCAGCGAGCCCTACGGCCGCGTCCGCCAGTTCGCCATCGAGGTGAAGGTCGGTGAGGAGTGGCGCCCGGTGGCGCGCGGCACGACGATCGGCGAGCGGCGGGAGCTCGCGTTCGAGCCCGTTGCCGCGCAGGCCGTCCGCCTCAACCTGATCGAGACCACCGACGGCCCGTCGATCTGGGAGTTCCAGCTCTTCCCGCCGGAGGAGAAGTAGCGCTCGGGGAGCCTGGCGAGGGGGGCGAGCGGACGAGGCCGACGCCTGACGGCGCCGGCCTCGTTGTGCGATGGGGTCAGGCGGGAGAGGTCACGTGGACTCCCCGGTCGCCTTCGCCTCGTCCTTCTCGCGCTTCTGCGCGTCGTGCCTCTTCTGGTACTTCTGGGCGAGCTTGACCGCGTTGGTCTTGGTGCTCATCTTGCCGAGGGCCTTGTAACGCGGCTTCACCGGCTTGGGCTCGGCGAACTCCTCGCCGGCCTCCTCGGCCTTCTTCTTGGCGGCGAGCCAGGCCCTGCCTTTGGTGACGTAGCGTTCCTGGAGGCTGCTCTTCAGCTTCTTGTACTCGGCGGCGGTGAGGGCCCGGAAGGTGATCTCGCCCGTGGTGTCCATCACCTTGATGACGTAGCACGGGACGTTCTTGGTGCCGGACGAACTGCCCGGCGGGCACACGCCGCCCGGTCAGCCACCCGAGGCGGTCCGCTGCCAGGCCAATAGGCCCGTCAGCATGACCGCGGCCATCATCATCCGCGCTCCAAGCCTCATTCCTGTGCCTCCTGCCTGTCTCCGGCCACTGGCGATCGGTGCATGGCACACGCCTTTGCTGAGTCTCTAGCCTACCGCCTTCGCGGCGTTTGTCAAGCGCATTTGCCCCGTCAGCGGCTTGCATTCCAGGGCTCGCCCGCTATACTGCTGGTCTGGGGGGAACCCGACCGGACCTGCGACCTCTCTTCGAGCGACTGATGCCCCCAGGATCCCGCCCCTACTTCTATATTGACCGCCAGGGTGCCCTCGACGCCCTGGCCGCCCGCATGGAGGACGCTCCGCGGGTGGTGCTCGATGTCGAGGCCGACAGCCTGTACCACTACTACGAGAAGGTCTGCCTGCTCCAAGTCTCGCTCGACGGCGACTGCTACATCGTCGATCCGCTCGTCGGTCTCGACCTGACGCGCTTGCTGGCCGCGCTGGCCGCGCGTCCGCTGGTGCTCCACGGCACGGACTACGACTTGCGGTTGCTGCGCTCGACCTTCGGCTGTCGGCCCGCCGGCCCCGTCTTCGACACGATGGTCGCGGCGCAGCTCCTCGGCTACGAGCAGGTCGGCCTGGCCGCTCTCGTCGAGCGCTTCTTCGGCGTCGCGCTGACCAAGTCGGGCAAGAAGTCGGACTGGTCTCGCCGCCCGCTCTCCGAGGCACAGCTCCAGTATGCCAGTGACGACACCCGCTATCTTGGCCCCCTCGCCGACCGGCTGCGCGCCGAGCTCGAGCGGCTGGGCCGGCTCGGCTGGCACCGGGAGTCCTGCGAGGCCGCGATCGAGGCCACCGCCGAGGATGCCCGGCGCGACCCCGACCGCGAGTGGCGGATCAAGGGAACGTCGCGGCTGAGCCGCCGCCAGCTCGCCTTCGTGCACGAGCTGTGGGCCTGGCGCGAGGGCGAGGCGCAGCGGACCGACCGCCCGCCCTTCCGCGTCCTGGGCAACCGCCAGCTCCTGGAACTGGCGGTGTGGGCCGCTGCCCATCCGACAGTGCCCCTCGAGCGGGGGCCGCGCCTTCCGCGGTCCTGTCGGGGGCGTCGCCTCGCCGCGCTGCGTGGCGCCGTCGAGCGTGCGCAGCGCCTGCCCGAGTCACAGTGGCCCGAGCGGCCCCGCCGCCAGCAGCGACCCAAGCCGCTCAGCAGGGCTGTCGGGCGCCGCATCGGCGCCCTCCGCGCCGCGTGCCTGCGGACGGCGAAGGAACTGGGCATCGAGCCGGGGGTCCTCGCACCGCGTGCCGCCGTCGAGCGGATCGCGATCGAGGACGCGCGGTCCGTCGAGGACATTATGGCCGCCGGCCCGCTGCTGCGCTGGCAGGCCGAGCACGTGGCCCGCGCCTTCGCCGAAGCGTGTCCTCGTCAGTGAGGTGGGATGGGGGCCATGAACACGGGCGAGAGCCCGGGGGCGGGCCCTCGCCCGGCAAGGTGACCCTTATGTGCTGCGGGAGGCGGCTTGCTGAACAGGGCTCACACGCCGGCAGCGGCGCGTCCGAATCGGCCACGCCGCTCGGCACTCACCCGTCAGGCCGCGCCGCAGCGCCCCACTGGCAGCGGGGTAGTTTTCACCTTGCATCATGAGTATACCCCAACGCGGGGCTGCGTCAAGGACTGAGCGCTCGATCTTCGCGCGAATCTGCGCTGCGGCCACCGCCCTTGCAACCGGCACCCTGGCGGCTATACTGCCGGAACGATAACCCCAGGAGCCGGTCAACGGGGACAGGCAAAGGGCACGGGAACGCTCCTGCCACGCAAGCAGTCGAGCACGACGACAACGAGAACGATAGGAGAGGGCGAGGCCCCAGCCGAGCCGGACGCAATGTCACGAGGAGACCGTCGATGAAGGTCGTGTTCCTGATGGCCGACACCTTCCGCCGCGACCACATGGGCGCCTACGGCAACGGGTGGATCAAGACGCCGAACCTGGACAAGCTAGCCTCGCAGTCGGCGCTCTTCGAGCGGGCCTACATCGGCTCGTTCCCCACCGTTCCCAACCGCCGCGACACCCTCATCGGCCGCGGCGACATCGGCCTGCCCTTCAACCGGTGGAAGCCCCTCGAGCGCCAGGAGGTGACCCTCCCCGAGCGTCTGGCCGAGCGCGACATCCCGTCGATGTGGATCGGCGACACCCAGAACAACGTGACCCGCGGCATCAACATGAACAGGGGCTTCACCGCCTGGCACCTCAACCGCGGCCAGGAAGCCGACCCGATGTGGCTCGATGCTGCCGTGCCCGTCGAGTACCCCGTGCCGCCGCACCTCATCCGCTACACCGAGCGGGTCTGGCACCAGGTGCTCGTCAACAGGGCGCATCGCCGCGTCGAGGCCGACTGGTTTGCGCCCGGCACCTACGCGAAGGCCATCGAGTGGCTCGAGCGCAACCACCGCCGCGACAGCTTCTTCCTCTGGGTCGATACCTTCGACCCCCACGAGCCGTGGGACCCGCCGGAGCACTACGAGAAGCTCTACGACGAGGGCTTCACGGGCCGCCGCTTCGACGCGCCCACCTACGGCCTCCGCCGCAAGATGGGCATCACCGACCGCGAGCTCCGCAACATCCGCGCCCGATACGCAGGCGAGGTCACCATGGTCGATACCGCCGTCGGCCAGCTCCTCGGCACCCTCGAGCGCCTCGGCATCGACGGCGAGACCTCCGTCATCTTCACCAGCGACCACGGCACCTGCTTCGACGGCCCGGGCGACCACGGCATGATCTGCAAAGCCCACTCCGTCGGCGCCGACGGCATGTGCATGTCCGCAGGCCGCCCAATGCCCCAGCCCCACCAGCACTTCCCCATCGCCCTCAACGTCGCCCGCGTCCCGCTCCTCATCCGCCCGGCGGGGATGGCGAAGGGCAGGCGAGTCAAGGCCATCGTCCAGCCCTGGGACATGACCGCCACGATCCTCGACCTCTTCGGCATCGCGACGCCGCCCGAGCTCATCGGCTCCTCGCTCCTTCCGCTCGTCGAGGGCAAGGCTCGGAAGCATCGCGACGTCGCCGTCTGCGGCACCAACGCCCTCGCCCAGGCCATCACCCCGCGCTGGGTCTACACCGTCTGGCGCGGCGGCGTGCACAAGCCGTCGCTCCTCGACGTCCAGGCCGACCCCCGGTGCCGCCGCAACGTCCTCAAGCGGCACCCAGCCGTCGCCCGCCGCCTCCACGCCGCTATCGTCCGCTTCATGCGCGGGCAGGAGATCGACGAGGAGTTCATCGCCAGCTTCGCTTGATGCCGCGCTTGCGGCGCACGGCCATTGGTCTCCTCCGTCTACTGAACCTCGTTGACAGGCTGATTGATTGGTGCCAGAATGCTCCTCCCAGAGAATGGCCCTACCGACAATGGGAGACGTCCAGCGATGACGGAGCACCTCACGGGACTCGTCGCCCCTGTCTTCACACCGATGCACGCGGACGGGAGCGTGGCGCTGGAGACGATCGAGCGCCAGGCCGAGGCGCTCGTGGCCGACGGTCTGAGCGGCGCGTTCCCCTGCGGGGGGACGGGCGAGAGCCTGTCGCTGACCGTGGCGGAGCGGAAGGCCGTCCTCGAGCGCTGGTGCGACGTGCTCGACGGCGCCCTGCCCGTCATCGCCCACGTGGGCCACC
>CAZDNN010000179.1:0-5074 GCA_964506385.1 uncultured Planctomycetota bacterium | reverse complement strand
ATCTGAGCCTGCCCGACGCGCGGGAACTCGCCGCCCACGCCCAGAAGACGGGCGCCGACGCCATCGCCGCCGTGCCGCCCTGCTACTTCAAGCCGCGGTCGGTGGACGACCTGGTTTCGTGGTGTGCCGTGGTCGCCGACGCCGCGCCCGAGACGCCCTTCTACTACTACCACGTGCCGGTCTCCAGCGGCGTGCAGTTCCCCATGATCGAGTTCCTCCAGGCCGCGCGCGACCGCATGCCGACCCTCGTGGGAATGAAGTTCACGTCCACCGATCTCATGGACCTGCAACTGTGCACGGCGTTCGAGGCCGGGCAGTTCAACCTGCTCTACGGCCACGAGGAGATGCTGCTGAGCGGCCTCGTGGCGGGCGCGCAGGGCTCGGTGAGCACGAGCTACAACTACGCCGCACCCCTCCACCTCCGCATCTACGACGCCTTCCAGGCAGGTGACTTGCGAACCGCGCAACGCGAGCAGACCCGCGCCGCCTGGCTCGTCTACACACTCAAGGGGCTCGGCGTGTCCTGGAAGGCGGTGATGAAGCTCATCGGCATCGACTGCGGCCAGCCGCGCCTGCCCCAGCGGCCCTACGGCGACGACGACCTCGAGCGGCTCGAGGCAGCGCTCGGCGAGATCGGCTTCTTCGACGACTGCGCGGGAGGCGGACGATGACCCCCGACGCCCGCCAGGCCATCATCCAGCGGCTCTTCCCCCAAGGCATCCCCGCCCTGTGGTGCCCGCCACTCACCCACTACGCCGACGACGGCACGCTCGACCGCGAGCGCATCGCCGCCCACCTCGCCACCCTCGCCCCCCACGTGAAAGGCATGCTCGTGCCTGGCTCGACCGGCGAGGGCTGGGAGATGAGCGACGAGGAGCAGCGCCAGCTCCTCGACCTCGTGCTCGACCTCGCCCGGGAGCTGGGCTTCCAGGTGCTCGTCGGCGCGCTGCGCCCCGACGCCGGCGACGCGCGCCGGCTCATCGCCGACACCCTGGCCTGGCTCGACGACCGCGCCGACGCGACGGAGAGCGTGGACCTGCTCGTCGCGTCCCATGTCTGCGGCTTCGCCTTCTGCGCGCCCGGAGGCGCGGACCGCACGCAGGAGGAGATCGCCGACGCACTCGGCGCGATCCTCGACCTCCGCCTGCCCTCCGCGCTCTACCAACTCCCGCAGGTCACCGACAACGAGTTCGCCCCCGAGACCGCGGCCACCCTCGCAGAGCGGTTCAGCCACCTGTATCTCGTCAAGGACTCCAGCGGCCGCGACCGCGTGGCGACGTCGGGCCTTGTGCCGAACGACGTGTTCCTTGTCCGCGGCGCCGAGGGCGACTACATCCGTTGGTACAAGGGCGCTCGGGGGCCGTACGACGGGTTCCTGCTGAGCACGGCGAACTGCTTTGCGCCGCAGCTTGCGGGGATGATCGCCGACGCCGATGCGGGACGGCTCGACGCAGCGCGTGCGGGGTCGGAGCTGGTCAGCCGCGCCATCGCCGGCGTCTTCGAGCTCGTGGACGACCTGCCTTTCGGCAACCGCTACACCAATGCGAACAAAGCCATCGACCACTTCCTCGCGCACGGCCCGTCGGCCGCCGACCTGGCGCCGCCCCTCCTACACAGTGGCGAGCGCCTGCCCCAGGCCGTCATCGACGCCACCGGCCGCCATCTCGCGCAGCTCGGCCTCCTGCCCAGCCGCGGATACCTCGAACGCTACTGAGTCCCGCATAGCTGCTGACCCACCCAGCCACAACGCCACCCCCTGCCTTCCTGAGCCCGGACAGGAGGCTTGCGATGAGGTACGTGGGGTTGGACCTGCACGCGAAGCAGTCGACGTTGGCGATCCTCGATCCAGGGGAGCGTGCCCGCGCGACCGATGCACTCGAACGGCGGGAGCGGTCGCTTCGTTGGGTCTTGCGCACGACCGAATCAAGATGCGTCCCGGTCCACACGTGCCGGCAGGCGAGGGCCAGACTCGGCGCTGGTCTCAGCCTTGCAAAGCGCCTGGGCTTCTGCTAGAATCCCGGCGTCTTCGCCGCGAGAGGATGCCTGAGGCGCGTGATGTCCAACGCATACATCGGGCTGGGCAGCAATCTCGGCGATCGTGAGGCCGCGCTCGAAGCTGCCGTCGCACGGCTGCGGGCGAGCGATGGGGTCGAGGTGGCGGCCGTTTCAGGCTTCCTGGAGACGGAGCCGGTGGGCGGGCCGCCGGGGCAGGGGATGTTCCTTAATGCGGCGGCGCACCTGCGCACGGAGCTCCATCCCGAGACGCTGCTCGATCTGCTGCTGGCCATCGAGGACGCCCTGGGCCGCGTGCGGCGGGTGCGGTGGGGGCCGAGGACGATCGATCTCGACCTCCTGCTCTACGACGACCTGGTGCTCGAGACGGAGCGGCTGACGGTGCCGCACCGGCTGATGCACGGGCGCCGCTTTGTCCTGGCGCCCCTGGCGGAGATTGCGGCCGACGTTCGCCACCCCATCCTTGGCCGGACCGTGGCCGAGTTGCTCGCGGCTCTGGAGGACTGATGCCAGAGAACCTGACCTATATCGCCGTCGAGGGGGCCATCGGCGTCGGGAAGACCACCCTCGCTCGCGCCCTCGGCACGGCGCTCAACGCGCGGGTCATCCTCGAGGAGGCCGAGGCCAATCCCTTCCTCCAGCACTACTACGAGGACCCTCGACGCTACGCCTTCCAGACCCAGCTCTTCTTCCTGGCCTCGCGCTACAAGCAGCAGCAGGAGCTCTTCCAGCGCGACCTCTTCCACCAGATCACCGTCGCCGACTACCTGTTCGAGAAGGACAGGATCTTTGCCTCCGTCGCCCTCAGCGACGAGGAGCTGCGGCTCTACTATCGGATCGCCGGCTACCTGAGCGCCAACGTGCCGAAGCCGAGCATCGTGGTGCTGCTCCAGGCGAGCTACGAGAGCCTGATGGAGCGGATCCGCAGGCGCGGCCGCGACTTCGAGGCGCCCATGGAGCTCGACTACATGAAGACGATCGCCGAGGCCTACAACCGCCATTTCTTCGACTACACCGATGCTCCGCTCCTTGTGGTCAACACCGATGAGGTGAACCCCGCGGCCGACCCCGCCGAGCTCGCGGAGCTCATCGAGCAACTGAAGGCCCACGAGCACGGCGTCCAGTACTACGTCCCCGTCTCCCGAAAGCATTGACACAACAAGACATGTGAGCTCAGGCTCACCTGCGGACAGGAACGTCAGATGCGACGGATCATGCTTCGTTCGAAGATCCATCGGGCCACGGTCACCGACGCCAACGTTCAGTACGAAGGCAGCCTGGGGATCGACCGCGACCTGCTCGAGGCCGCTGACATGCTGCCCCACGAGCGGATCCAGTTCGTCAACCTCGCAACAGGCGACAGGGCAGAGACTTACGTCATCGAGGAGCCGCCGGGCTCGGGCACCATCTGCCTGAACGGCGCGGCCGCCCGTCTCGGTGCGCCGGGCGACCAGATCATCATCTTCGCCTACTGCGTCCTCGAGGACGAGGAGGCCCGCAGGCACAAGCCCATCGTCCTCCACGTGGACGCGCAGAACCGGATTGTCCGCGAGCAGTCATGAAGCCCACCCTCTTTTTGCCGTTCATCCACAGCTACGGCCTGATGCTGGCCGTCGGCTTCTACCTCGGCTGGTGGCTTGCCGCGCGGCGCGCGAGGGAGCAGGGCGAGGATCCCGATGACATCGGCAACATCGTGCTCCTGGCCATCGTGGCCGGGGTCGGTGGCTCGCGCCTGCTGTATTTCTGGCAGTACCGCAAGCCTGGGGAGCCGCTGTGGCACATTATCAAGGTCTGGGAAGGCGGGCTGGTGTTCTACGGCGGGCTCATCGGGGCGGCCGTCGCCGTGGGCCTGTACCTCCACTGGCGGAAGGCGAACGTGTGGAAGCTGGCGGACATCATAGCCCCGTCGGCGGCGATCGGCCAGGCGTTCGGGCGGATCGGCTGCTTTCTCAACGGCTGCTGCTTTGGCGGCCCATGCACGCGCAGTTTCCCGCTTGGGGTACGCTTCCCGGGCATCTTCGACGCCAAGGGGGCTGCGACGGGCAGCGCACCCTACCTCGACCACCTGGTCGAGCAGCACTGGATTCTCGACACGGCCCGCCATTCCCTGGCGGTCCACCCCACCCAGCTCTACGCCTCGCTGAGCCTGTTCACCATCGCGGCCCTCGTTCTCGTCGCGGAGCCGTGGAAGAAGCGGCACGGCGAGCTCTTCGGGCTGGTGATCCTGCTTAACGCCTTGTCACGTATGGGGATAGAGCTTGTGCGGCGTGATTCAGAAGCCGTCGTGCTCGGCCTCAAAGGCGGCCAGCTCGGAGCGCTGGCGGTGCTGGCGGCTGGCATTGTGATCTTCATCTGGGCACGGCGGCGGGGCCGGGAGGCCTGGGCGGGCGGATGAGCGGGAGCCGGGAGACATAGAGGGAGGCGGGCGGTGCTGAGGCGGCGCGGTGTCGGGGAGCGGAAGAAAAAAGCGTTTGACATTCTGCCGTGACGTGCTATAATGTGTGTCGCAGCGGAGTTAGCAGCTTCGCGGCGCAACGCTCTTTGACAAGTCGGTAGACCCGTGACGTGAGGCTGTGGAGCGCGCCTCCTCGGAGGCGAGCTCGTCGAAGTCCGACGAAAGAATGCGCACCACAGACTCACGTGCCCGTCATGTGAGATTCCTGTGGTCGTGCATACTCCTTCAACTGGAGGGTATGATACTGGCTCAGAACGAACGCTGGCGGCGTGGATTAGGCATGCAAGTCGCACGAGAAACCCGGTTTCGATCGGGGAGTAAAGTGGCGAAAGGGTGAGTAATACCTCGACAACCTGCCCTCGAGCCTGGCACAACCCGCGGAAACGCGGGCTAATTCCGGATACGCTCCGGGGCCGCATGGTCCTGGAGGAAAGGTGGGGACCCCGAAAGGGGCCTACCGCTCTTGGAGGGGTCGAGGCCGTATCAGCTTGTTGGTGAGGTAACGGCTCACCAAGGCTGGGACGCGTACGGGGCCTGAGAGGGTGTTCCCGCACACTGGGACTGAGACACTGCCCAGACTCCTACGGGAGGCTGCAGTCGAGAATC
>CAZDNN010000178.1:0-11054 GCA_964506385.1 uncultured Planctomycetota bacterium | reverse complement strand
GCGTGCAAAAAGGCGTGCCAATTGTCTGCGGCGGCGGGCCCACACTTCGCTGAAGTGTTACAGTGTGACATCATTCCAGCGGGAGGCCCCACCTGCCCGGGCGCCCCTGCCACGTCGCTCTTGCACTCCGTGCCGTCACGAGGAGGGCGCATGCCAATGGCGGGGACGGCCAGCCTTCGAGCCCGACGTCGGGCTCCTTGACCGGCCGGGGACCCCACCCTAAGATGGCCGGCGTCAGCCGCGAAGGAGGCGGAACATGAAAGGAACCCACACGATGGCCGTCGTCACGGCGCTTGCCATGGCTAGCAGCCCGTGGCAGAAGTCCGTTCGGACTGCGTGCGGGTCTTCGGGCCGATCTCCGCGTTGCGAGATCTCGACGAATCCACCGATTCGCCTGCGATCTCGCGCCTTGACCTCGGCCCGAATCCCTCGCACTCGTCTGCGAAGGACTTCTGCCACGGACTGCTAGCGCAGGCGGCGCGCGAGGCGGGGCCATGACGCTGGCCGACGCGATCCGCGCCGAAGCGACACGGCCGAACGACAGCCCGGAGGGCCTGCCTCTGCCGCTGGCGACCCACTGGTGCACGGGCTCCCATCCGCGCTCGGAGGGTCTGGCGCCCATCCACCAGATGCAGTGGATCGCCGAGGGGCGCTACCTCCTGCCTTGGCTTCAACATCCGCCCCTCGGAGACGAGCTGTCGGAGGAAGGAGAGGCCCGGTTCCGCGCGTACTTCGAGAAGGCCGTCAAGCGCGCCGCCGAGTTGAAGCTCCCTCTGTGCTTCAAGGCCAGCCAGTGGGAGCGCTTCCTCTCCGCCAAGCCCTGGGTGGACTTGCCGCCGGAGAAGAACCCGAAGGTGGTGACCCCTGAGGGCAAGATCCAGAGGATGGTCTCGCCCTTCGGGCCGACTCGAGCCGTGGCGCGAGGTCGGCAGGATGCACACGGCCAGCGCCGCGATGAAGCTCCTCCAGGCGTGGTATCCCGACCCGCCGCTCGTCGTGTTCCTGTCGAACAACGAGCATCGCAAGCTGCGCTGGCACCAGATGCGGCTGTCGAAGCGCTACCAGGACGAGGACCGCTGGTTCCTGCTCGACACGAGCCTCGACCCGCCGCACCCCTGGGAGCTGTTCTGGGAGATCAAGGTCTTCGCCCTCGCTCTCACGCGGGGCGAGAAGCCAGATCGCCAGTGGCTCGTCTACGCCCACGCCCCTGTCAAGGAGCGCCAGGGGGTGAAGGTCACGATCCCGGACCACGGGGAGATCGCCATTGATGTCGCGGTCGGCGGGTCCTTCTACCAGGTGGACGAGAAGAGCGGGCAGGTTGAGGCCGTGCGGTAGCTGGCGTGACGAATGCAGCGAGCGCCTTGACTCCGTGCGTTGGCGCCGGTAGACTGGCGGCCCGTGGGAAGGCGTCCGACCTTTTTGGAGGAGCGTGCGATGGCGTTGGAGCCGATGGCGATTGGCGTGATGCTGGGTGTGGGCGAGTCGCCCGAGGAGAGCATCCAGAAGGTGCTCGACGTGGGTGTGACTAACGCCCAGATGGGCCGTCCAGGCGATGCCTGGCTCGAGCCCGGGAAGGCGGCGGAGCTGAAGCAGAAGATCGATGAGATGGGCATCACCATCACCACGGTCTTCTGCGGCTTCGACGGCGAGAGCTACGCCGACATCCCGACCGTGCGGGAGACGGTGGGCTTCGTGCCCCAGGCGACCCGTGCGGCGCGTCTGGCGAAGGCGAAGCAGATCGCGGACTTCGCGAAGATCCTGGGCGTCGATATCGTGGCGGCCCACGTGGGCTTCGTGCCCGAGGAGGCCGACGACCCGCAGTACGCCGAGGTCGTCGCGGTGGTCGGCGAGTTCGCCGACTACCTGAAGGGCAACGGCCAGAAGCTCTCGCTCGAGACGGGGCAGGAGACCGGTCCGACCCTGCTCCGCTTCCTCCATGACCTCGGCCGCGACAATGTGGGGGTGAACTTCGATCCCGCTAACATGATCCTCTACGGCTCTGGCGACCCGATCGCGGCGCTCCGGCTGGTCGGCCAGTACGTGATCGGCTGCCACTGCAAGGACGGCGTGCCGCCGACCGAGCCGGACCAGCTCGGCACCGAGATGCCGCTGGGCCAGGGCGACGTGGGGATCGAGCGGTTCATCCGCACCCTCCACGAGCTCGGCTACACTGGCCCTCTGACCATCGAGCGCGAGATCACGGGCGATCAGCAGAAGGCCGACATCATCGAGGCGCGCGCGCTCCTCGAGGAGATCCGCGCCCGCGTGCTCGGCGGGTGACCCAGGCGCCCGGCGCGAGACAGACGAGAACGAACGCGGGGCAGGCCATCTCGGGCCTGCCCCGCGTCATGTCCGCCGGATGTCGTGCGGGCCTAGCAGTCCGTGGCAGAAGTCCTTCGCAGACGAGTGCGAGGGATTCGGGCCGAGGTCAAGGCGCGAGATCGCAGGCGAATCGGTGGATTCGTCGAGATCTCGCAACGCGGAGATCGGCCCGAAGACCCGCACGCAGTCCGAACGGACTTCTGCCACGGGCTGCTAGTCGCTGCCGGGAATGGGCGCGACGCCCTCCTCGGGGACTTCGACCTCGCCGGCCTCGAAGTCGAGCGGGCCGGGCTTGTAGGCGAACTTGCCGAAGCGGCCGCCGGGCTCGGCGATGTCGCTGTAGCGGACGGCCTCGCCGGTGTAGGCGGAGATGCGGCCCATTATGCCGGTGAGGGTGGCCTCGACGACGTGGGCCGTCTCGTTGAGCGGCTCGGCCTGGCCGACGATGCTCTTGAGCAGGTCGATATGCTCCTGGACGTAGGGGTTGCGGTCGCCCTGGATGTCCGGCTTCTCGGGCTTCTTCTTGTCGTAGCGGCGGATGCGGGTGCCGCTGGCGTAGCCCTCCTCGCCGATGAGCTCCTCGGCCTCGCGGCCCCAGCAGCCGTTGATCTGGCGGCTCATCGAGTGGATGTGGCAGCGCTGCTTGCCATCGGGGCCTATCTTGTACTGGTAGTCCACGCTGAAGAAGTCGAACTGGTTGCCCGTCTTGCGCCGCATCCTGCCGCCGAAGCCGACGGCGAGCCACGGGGGGGTGCCGAGGAACCAGTTGGCGACGTCGATGTTGTGGACGTGCTGTTCGACGATATGATCGCCGCTCATCTCGACGAAGTTGATCCAGTTCTTCACCATGTACTCACGAGGCCCCCAGGCCTGCTCGCGGGGCTTGCTCCAGAGCTGGGTGCCGCACCACCACACGGCGCCGCCGCGGATCGGGCCGATGGCGCCCCCCTTGACCAGCTCGTAGGTCTGGAGGTAGCGGAAGTCGTGGCGGCGCTGGGTGCCCGCGACCACGGAGAGCTTCTTCTCCGTGGCGGCCGCGCCGGCCGCGATGACGGCCTGGCAGCCCACGGGGTCCACGGCCACCGGCTTCTCCATGAACACGTGCTTGCCCGCCGCTACCGCCGCGGCGAACTGCACGGGCCGGAACACTGGCGGGGTCGCCAGCAGCACGATGTCCACGCCGCTGCCGATCAGCTTCTTGTAGGCGTCGAAGCCGACGAACTGGTGGCTCTCGGGCACCTCCTGCCCCGCCTTCTCCTTGAGGAGCTTGACGGCGGCGGGGATGCTCAACGGGTGCATATAGGCGTCGGCGAGGGCGGTGATCTGGACCTTGATTCCTGCCTTCCCGGCGGCTTCGAGGTGATTCATCATTGCGCCGCGGCCGCGGGAGCCGCAGCCCACAAGGCCGGCCTTGAGCACCTTCGCCTGGCCCCGCGCCGTCGCGCCGAGGATCGTCAGCCCGCCGAACGCCGCGCCGGCCATCGCCGCTCCACGCATGAAGTCTCGCCGCGACACGTGCGCCTTCCTCTTCATCACGCCTCCTTCCGCAATCATGAGGTGTCCCCTCCGACAGCGCCTGACGCCGGCAGGAGGGATGGTCTACGGGACATGGATATCGGATTCGGGCGAGATTTGCAAGTCAGGGTTGTGCCGCCCGCCCTGTCAGGCCGCCTTGCCGGCGAGGGGGCAGCGACCCTGGTCGGGCAGGTCGGCGGTGCCGGCCTCGATGTCGGCGGCGGTGGGGGTGAGGGTGAGGTTGTAGAGCTCGGGCTTCCTCGTCGGGTCGTCCATCATGTCGCGCCAGAGGATCTGCTGGCCGGTGTAGGCGGCTGTGCGGCCGAGGATGGCGGTGGCGGTGGACTCGGCGAGCGCGCGCGCCTGGTTGAGCGGCTGGCCCTTGACGAGGTAGTAGAGCAGGTTGACGTGCTCCTGGAGGTGGCCGCGGCGGTCCTGGGGGATCTCCTCGGGCACTGGTGATTCCCCGGGGAACATGTCGCCGCGGCAGGCGGTGGTCCGCATCCCCCGCAGCACGTCCTCGCCGACCTTGCGCTCGGCCACTTTGTCGCCCACGAGCATCTCGCCGACCCACACGTGGGTCTCGTTGATCTGGCGGCACATCGAGTGGATGTGGACGCCGTCGGGGTACTCGAAGTCGATGCTGAAGAAGTCATAGGTGTTGCCCGCGGGGCGCCGGGCGCGGCCGCCGAAGCCGACGGCGTGGAGGGGATGCGCGCCGAGGAACCAGTTGGCGACGTCGATGTTATGGATGTGCTGCTCGACGATGTGGTCGCCGCCGAGCTGGACCCAGTCCCGCCAGGTGGCGAGGAAGGCATCGAGGCCGAGCTTCTCGACGGGCTCGGGCGCGCCAGCGTGGCGCTGGCACCATGAGATGCGGCCTGTGACGAGCTTCCCGATCTTGCCCTCGGCCACGGCGGCGTGGGTGTCGATGTAGCTCTTGAGATGGCGGTGCTGGGTGCCGGCGACAACGGTCAGCCCCTTCTTGCCCGCCGTTTCGCCGGCGGCAATGACGCGGCGGCAGCCGGGCGGATCGACGGCGGCGGGCTTCTCGATGAAGACGTGCTTGCCCGCCTCGACCGCCGCCTCGAGGTGGCCGGGGCGGAAGGCGGGGGGCGTGCACAGCAGCACGGTGTCCACCCCACTGTCGATGAGCTGGCGACAGGCCGTCGGGCCGCCGAAGCAGCGGCTGGCCGGCACGCCGTGCCGCTGGCCGATCTGCTCGGCCCGCGGCTTGAGCCAGTCGGCGGTGGCGGCGACCTCGATGGTGATGCCGAGGCCGAGCGCCTCGTTGAGCCTCCGCGCCGCCTCGACGTGCTGGACGACGGCCTGGCGGCCCCGCCCGCCGCAGCCGACGAGGCCGACCTTGAAGACCCTGCCCTTGCCCTTCGGCGTGGCGCCGAGGGTGGTCAGGCCGCCGAGGGCAGTCCCGGCCGCTGCCGCGGTCCGCAGGAGGCGTCGCCTTGTGCCGTCGTTCGCTGGCATCGCGTGGCTCCAGGTATCCGCACCTGCCCGCCCGGGAGACGCGGCTCAGGCCGGCTTGCCGGGGATGGGGGCGACGCCCTCCTTGGGGACGGAGGCGGTGCCCTTCTCGAAGTCCTCGGCGGTCGGCTTCATGGTGAGATTGTAGAGCTCGGGCTTGCGCGTGGGGTCCTCGAACATGTCGCGCCACTGGATGAGCTGGCCAGTGTAACAGGCGGTGCGGCCCAGGATGGCGGCGCCGGTGGCCTCGGCGACGTTGCGGGCCTCATTATACTGGATCGTGCCCTTGGCCAGGTAGTAGAGCAGGTTGACGTGCTCCTGGCTGTGGCCGCCGCGGACTTGGGGCAGGTCCTCGGGGACGGGCGACTCCTTGGGGGCGATCCCGCCGGGCTTCTTGCCCTTCCCCCTGCGGCTTCGGCTGGAGCCGCTGGTCCTGCCCTTCTCGTAGACGAACTCCTGGCCGACCCACCGCCAGCAATCGGCGATCTGGCGGCACATCGAGTGGATGTGGAGGCCCTCGCCGTAGTCGAAGTCGATGCTGAAGAAGTCGTACATGTTCCCCGCCGGCCGCCTCGCCCTGCCGCCCATGCCCGCGGCGCTCAGGGGATGACGGCCGCAGAACCAGTTGGCGACGTCGAGGTTGTGGACGTGCTGCTCGACGATGTGGTCGCCGCTGAGCTGGATCCACACTTTCCAGGAGCGGACGTAGTCGTCCACGGTCTGAGGGTTGACGGGCGAGCGGTTGAAGGCGTGGCCGCCACACCACGAGACGCGCCCGGCAAAGAGCTTGCCGAGCTGGCCCTCGACGGCGAGGGCCTGGTGCGTGTCGATGTAGCCCTTCTCGTGGCGGCGCTGGGTGCCGGCCACGACCATCAGGCCCTGCTTCTCCGCCAGCTCGCCGGCCTTGATGACGCGGCGGATGCCGGGCGGATCGACCGCGACGGGCTTCTCCATGAACACGTGGCATCCGGCCTTGACCGAAGCCTCGAAGTGCACTGGGCGGAACTGCGGGGGCGCCGCCGTGAGGATGATGTCGGGCTTGAGCTCGAGGAGCTTCTTGTAGCCGTTGGGGCCTGTGAAGCGGCGGTTCTTGGGGATCTCGTACTTCGTGGCGGCCCGCGCGATGCGGTCCTCGAAGTAGTCGGCGACGCCGAGCACCGTCAGCTTGAGGCCGACGCCGAGCTTGTCGTTGAGCACCTTCGCCGCCGCCAGGTGCTGGCCCAGAGCCCCGGTCCCGCGCCCGCCGGCGCCGATGAGGCCGACCGTAAGGTTCTTCTTGACCACTTGGCCGCGCACGACGCTCGCCCCGACGACCATCAGGCCGCCCATGGCGACGCCATTCTTCATGAAGTCCCGCCTGGTTCGATGGGTCTCGCCCATGACGCCTCCTTGTCCTATAGTCTGCCGGAAACCGCCTGAGGGCGGGACTCCGAAGTGCTGTCAGGCCCGCTTGCCTGGGATGGGGACGACGCCCTCCTTGGGGATCTCGACCTTGCCGGTCTCGAAGTCCTCGGCCGTCGGCTTGAGGGTGAGGTTGTAGAGCGCGGGGTTGCGGAGCCTGGCATCCTCGTCCATCATTTCCGCCCAGAGGACTCGCTTGCCCGTGTAGGCGGCCTCGCGGCCGAGGACGGCGGTCGCCGTGGACTCGGCAACGGCCCGCGCCTGGTCGAGCGGCTTGCCCTTGGCGACGTAGTAGAGGACGTTGACCTGCTCCTGGAGGTGGCCGCCCTTGACCACCGGCAGGTCGTCGGGCCAGGGCGACTTGGCGGGCTTCGGGCCGTTGCTGCCGCCGTGGCGGCCCTTCTCGTAGACAAACTCGTGGCCCACCCAGTTCCAGCAGCCGGTGATCTGCCGGCACATCGAGTGGATGTGCACCCCCTCGCCGTAGTCGTAGTCCACGCTGAAGAAATCGAACATGTTGCCCGCTGGCCGCCGAGCGCGGCCGCCGAAGCCGACGGCGCTGACGGGAGGACGGCCGGCAAACCAGTTGGCGATGTCGATGTTATGCACGTGCTGCTCGACGATATGGTCGCCGCTCAGCTCAATCCAGTTCTGCCACGACCGGATGAGGTCTTCGGGCTTCTCGGGCTTGATGGGCTGCTTCCAGAACATGTGGCGGATGCAGAAGGAGACGCGCCCGCCGAAGAGCAGGCCGAGCTGCTTCTCGACGACGACGGACTGATGGGTGTCCACGAAGGGGCGCTGGTGGCGCATCTCGGTGCCCGAGACGACGACCAGGCCCTTGTCCCTGGCCTTCTCGCCCGCGGCGATGACGCGGCGGCAGCCGGGCGGATCGACGGCGACGGGCTTCTCGATGAAGGCGTGCTTGCCCGCCTCGATGGTCGCCTCGAGGTGGATGGGGCGGAAGAGGGGCGCCGTGGCGTTGAGCACGATCTCACAGTCGGTCTCGAGCAGCTTGCGGTAGCCGCCGGCGCCGCCGAAGCAGCGCTCCTTGGGCACGCCCCAGGCCGCGCCAGCCTTCTCCGCGCGGTCCTTGAAGTAGTCGGCGGTGGCGACGACCTGGACGGTCATGCCCAAGACCTTGGCGGCCTGGAGGTTGTAGCGCACCGCCCCCCTGCCCCGGCCGCCGCAACCGATGAGCGCGATCTTGAACGTCTTGCCCGAGCCCTTCGGCTCGGCCCCCAGGACGGTGAGCGGCGCGAGCGCCGCGCCCGCGACGGCCGCGGCCTTCATGAAGTCGCGTCGGGACGGCTTTGGCATGGCTCTCCTCCTACGCTGTCCTGCCGGGGATGGGCACGGCGTCCTCGCTCGGGATCGTCACGTCGCCCGCCTCGAAGTCCTCTGCGGTCTTCGGCTTGATTGGCTCGCGGCTGAAGGTGTGGCCGATACAGAAGCCGATGCGGCTTGCGGCCGCAGCGATCACTTGCCGGGCACCGGTGCGTCGCCGTCCTTGGGGTAGACGATCTCGCCGGTCTCGAAGTCCTTCGCCGTCGGCCGAAGCTGCTTGTTGTAGACCCGCGGGTTCTTCTTCGGGTCCTCGAACATCTCGACCCATCTCATCCGCTGGCCGGTGTAGGCCGCATCGCGGATCATGATGGCCGTGCCGGTGGCCTCGGCCACGTTGCGGGCCTCGTTGAGCTTCAAGCCCTTGACCAGGCCGAAGAGCATGTTGACGTGCTCCTGGCTGTGGCCGCCGCGCACCTGCGGCACCTGGGAGTAGCGCACCGGCTTGCTCAGCTTGAAGTCCCGCGGCCTGTCCTTCTCGAAGGTGAACTGCTCGCCCACCCAGTTCCAGCACCCGCCGATCTGGCGGCACATGGAGTGGACGTAGACGGTGCGGCCGTCGGCGAGCCGGTACTCGAGGTCGCCGCTGAAGAAGTCGTACATGTTGCCTGCCTTGCGGCGCGCCCTGCCGCCAAAGCCGCCGGCGCTGACGGGATGGGTGCCCATGAACCAGTTGGCGACATCGAGGTTGTGGACGTGTTGCTCGACGATGTGGTCGCCGGACATCTCGATCCAGAGCTGCCAGTTGCCGCCGCGGCACAGGTCGCTGGGGCTCTTGGGGTTCATGGGGTTGTTGTGGAAGATCCTCCCCATGTTCCACGCCACGCGACCGCCCATGATGCGCCCGTAGGCCCCCTCCTGGATCTCCTGGTAGCGGCGATTGTAGCCCTGCTCGTGGCGGCGCTGGGTGCCGGCGACGACCATCAGGCCCTTCTTCTTCGCCTCTTCGCCCGCCTTGATGACCGCACGCACGCCAGGGGCATCGACGGCGACGGGCTTCTCCATGAACACATGCTTGCCTGCCGCGACGGCCGCGGCGAAATGCACGGGGCGGAAGACCGGCGGCGCGGCGGTCAGCATGATGTCGATGTCGGTGTCGAGAAGCTTCTTGTAGGCCGTGGCGCCGCTGAAGCAGCGCTCCTTCGGCACGCCGTGGCCCCGGCCCGTGCGGACGGCGCGATCCTCGAAGAAGTCGGCGGTCGCCACCACCTGGATCTCGATGTCCATCCCCGCCTTCTCGCGGAGCACCTTGGCCGCGGACACATGTTGCTTGAGCGCGCCGCTCCCGCGGCCGCCGCAGCCGACCAGGCCGACCTTGAGCACCTTGCCGGCACCCTTCGCCGTCCCTCCCAGAATGGTGAACGCGCCGACAGCCGCCCCGGCCGCCGCCGCGTTCCGCATGAAGTCACGACGCGATACGCTCGTCCTCTCCGCCACGGTTCCAGTCTCCTAACACGAGTTCCCACAAATGGCCACGGCTCGCCGTCCTCCCTCAGCCGCGGGCCGCGGCACGGATCCACGAGGCCCACACATTACTCCGAGTCGCCCCGGAAGTCAAGCAACGGAGGGCGGCGCCAGCCCCGTGCGGGCCACTTGGGCACGGGGCGCTGGATGGGGATGAAGACGAAGTCGCGGAGCTTGCCGTTGAAGATGTGCTGGAAGCCGGCTCGAGCTCCGCCTACTCCGGCTCGGCCTCGCCCTCGGTGATGAAGCCGGCGTTGGCCCAGTCGGCATGGTCGCAGCCGATCCCGTCGCCCGCGTCGCCGACGACGAGGCGCACGAGCTTCGTGCCCTTGGGAATCGCCACGTCCACGATCTTCCACGGGTCCCTGCGGGTCACCTTGCCGCTCTTGAACAGCGGCTTGTCGTCGGCGTAGACCTCGAAGGTCACGCTCCCCGAGTCCTTCTCGTCGTCCAGGCCAACGGTGGCGACGAAGCGCTTGTAGTTGGACCGCGCCTTGTAGACGATCTCGGCGAGGGCGTGGCAGCCGATGCCGCGCTTGAAGGTCTCGCCGCGGAGGCGGATGGGGTTGTCCTCGATGGACAAGTCGTGCCGCGGATCGCCGTTCCAGCCGTTGACGGCCTTGACCGGCCGCAGGTCGGACAGATAGACGGTCGGCAGCGGTGCCATGGGCGGAGGCGCGGGGGTCTTGACCTTCGCCGTGGCGACGGCCGGCTTGCGCCCCGTCCAGCTCAGCGGGAAGGCGGTGTAGGTGTACTCGGTGTTCGGCTCGACGTCCGTGTCGCTGCACTGGCCGCTGCACGACAGCTCGACGCCGTCGTTGCGGCGGAGGACCACGCCGCCGTCGATGCCGTAGCAGGCCAGATCGACGCGCCGGGACACCGGCGCCGTCGCCGCCAGGCGCACCTGGCCCGCCGCCAGCTCGCGCGCCGGCTTGCGGGCGAACTTCACCTGCCACTCGACGCCCCGCGCCTCGGGGCTGGTGATGTAGACGCGCAGCCACGGGCCGGTCTGCATCACGAGCGTCTTCACGCCCGCCTGCTGGTCGGCGTCGGAGACCGTCGCGGCCTCGGCGACCCAGCGCTGCGGCTCCGGCGGCGCCAGGATGCGCAACTCGAATCGCTCCTCCTTCGCCACCTGCGCCGTGCCGCGCAGCACGCTCCCCTGCGCGTCCCACTGCGCGTTCGACACATCCTCCGCGCCCACGGCCAGGGTCGCGGACGTGCAGAGCAGCACAGGCTGGCCCATCGCCTGGGCGAGGCTCAGGAGCTTGCACTGGCCGCCGCCGACGGCGCGCGCCAATGCGCCCGAGACGGGCCCGAAGAACTCGTCCTCGACGACGTCGAAGCCCCCGACCACCGCGTCCTCGGGGAAGCCGAGCGCCGCGAGAGGCACGGGGAGGGTCGTCGCGCCGCCGCCGCCGTCCCACAGCGCCACACCCACGACCGGCAAGGCGTCATGGAGATGCCCGCGGGCCACAATGATGTCGTCCTCCGACACGGTGACGGGCCCCTGTGCCTTCGCCAGG
>CAZDNN010000177.1:0-11080 GCA_964506385.1 uncultured Planctomycetota bacterium | reverse complement strand
AATGAGATTCGTCTCTCGCCATCGGCGCTCTGCTTCTTTCGCCCGCCGCGAGCGGCCCCCGGCCAGCACGCCTGTCGGCCGCTAGGGGCCTCCCGCCTGCCGCATGGGCATGCTTTTTGGCACGCAAGAAGGATGAGGGCGAGGCAGAAAAAAGGCTCTTCCAGCGGCTACAGGCGGCAGGCGCGGCGTTCGTCACGGCAGGAAGGCTGGTGGCCCCAACCAGCTTTTCTGGCCTCGCCCTTCCAAAGAAGCCGGCGTGCAAAAAGCATGCCCATGCGGCGGGCGGGAGTGTGGCGATCAGCGACCTTGCTGGCCGTCGGCGGCGGGCGGCCCGCGTGCCTGGGAGCTTTGATTCAGAATCGTGGCGAGCCATATAGACAACATCCTGAGCGGGAATCGCAAGCGGCGAACCCGCCATGGCGGGGGCCGCCTCACCGCATGGTGGCCTCGGCGGCGAAGACGCCTTCGAGCATCGCGCCGAGAGCCTGAGGGTTCGTGGCCGCGGCGAGCGCCGTCTCGGTGTCCACGAAACCGTCCTGGATCAGCTCGTAGAGCGAGCGGGTGAAGTCCATCATCCCCTCCTCGCGGGAGGCACGGACGATCTCCGCGATGTGGGCGTCCTCGCCGCTCTCGATGGCCTTCTGCACAGGGGGGGTGACGATGAGGATCTCCAGCGCCGGGATGCGGGGCACCCCTGGCTTGATCGACGGCAGCAGCTTCTGGCAGATGATGGCCCTGAGGTTGAACTGGAGGCTGACTCGCACCTGGCGCTGGCGCTCGGAGTCGAAGAACTCGAGCAGGCGAGAGAAGGTCTGCGAGACGGTCGAGCTGTGGAGGGTGCCGAACACCAGGTGGCCGGTCTCCGACGCGCTCAGGCCGGCCTGCACGGTCTCCGTGTCGCGCATCTCGCCCAGCAGGATCACGTCGGGGTCCTGACGCACCACGTAGCGAAGCGCATCGTGGAAGGAGGGGACATCGATGCCGATCTCGCGCTGGTTGATGATCGCCCGCTTGTCGGTGTAAATGTACTCGATCGGATCCTCGATCGTCACGACGTGGCAGCGGCGGGTCGTGTTGATGTACTCGACCATCGCCGCCAGGGTGGTGGACTTGCCGCTGCCCGTAACGCCCGCCACGATGACCATCCCCTGCTCGTACCGCGCGACCCGCTCCATCGTCGCAGCCGGCAGATGCAGGTCCTCGAAGGTCGGCACCACGCTGTTCACCATGCGTGCCGCGAGGCTGATGTGGCCGCGCTGGTGGTAGGCGTTGATCCGCAGGCGCGTCGTCTCGTCCACAGCGTGAGCGAAGTCCACGTCCCCCACCTGCTCGAACGTCGCGACCTGCTCGTCGCTCAGGATCTCGTAGAGCAGGCGCCGCACCTGCGAGTCCGTCAGCGGCGGAAGCTCCAGGTGACGCAGCGTCCCGGCAATCCGGAACACCGGTGGGCTCCCGACCTTCAGATGCAGATCCGACGCGTTGTACTTCTGCATCAGACGGAACAGCTTGTGGATTTCCTTGCCGTTCTCTTCCGACATGGCTGGCCTCCGTGGCGGGACAGATTTCCAATGGGAGTATACGTGGCGCCCGGCACACTGTCAACCGCCCTGCCGCCCACGCGGCTCCGATGCCCGGCGAGCGTCGAGCGGACCGTTGACACTGCCGGGGGGCTCCGCTAAGATGACGCCGTGGTCGCGCATTTCGGGAAGGAGCTCGCCGTGATCCGGATGATCGTGAACGGAGCCGCCGGCCGGATGGGCAGGCGCATCGTCGCGCTGATTGAGGATGAGAAGGACATCGAGCTGGTCGCCGCCTTCGAGATGCCCGGCCACCCGCTGCTCGGCAAGGACGCGGGGCTGCTGGCCGGCATCGACGAGTTGCGGGTCCCCGTCGCCGAGCGCGGCCCCGCCGAGGCTGATGTGTTGGTGGACTTCTCGCACGCGGAGGCGGCGCTGGCCATCACCGAATGGTGCGCGGCCTGCGGCATCGCGCTCGTCACAGGCACCACCGGCACGGGCGCGGACGGCGCCCGGCGCCTCGCGACCGCTGCCGAGCGGATCCCGGTCCTGGCCGCGCCGAACATGAGCGTGGGGGTGAACGTGCTGTTCAGCATCGTCGGCGAGGTCGCGCGGGCGCTCGGCGACGCCTACAACGTCGAGATCATCGAGGCGCACCATAGCCTCAAGAAGGATGCCCCAAGCGGCACGGCTCTGCGCCTCGGCGAGCGCGTGGCCCAGGGCCTGGGGCGCGACCTCGCCGAAACGGCTGTCCACGGCCGCGAGGGGATGGTGGGCGAACGCTCCGCCGAGGAGATCGGCTTCCACGCCATCCGGGCAGGCGATATCGTGGGCGAGCACACTGTCCTCTTCGGCGGCCTGGGCGAGCGGGTCGAGATTCGCCACGTTGCCACCAGCCGCGACATCTTCGCCCGCGGCGCCCTCCGCGCCGCCCGATACCTCGTCGGGAAGCGGCCCGGCCTCTACTCGATGGCCGACGTGCTCGGCCTGACGAGCTGAGGCGGCGGAGCTATCGTTGCCGTGCTTCGGGTGGCTGGATGGCGTAGGCCCGGTGGTTGCGGACGAGGGTGACGTGGAGGTGGGGCGCCAGGCGCGCGGCGACCTCGGCGACGTGTTCGCGGGCCTTCCGCCCGGGGTAGCGCGACGAGACGTGGAAGAGCACGAGCGCCTTCACCCCCGCATCCACGGCCACGCGAATGGCCTCCTCGACGGTCGCGTGGGTCGGCGTCTCGCGGTCCCTGCGGTCCAGGAAGGTGGCCTCGTGGACCAGGACCTCGGCGTCGCGCACCGTATCGGGGTCGAGCGGCATGGTGTCGCCGCTGTAGGCCAGCAGGATCTTCTCATAGGTCTCGTTCAGCTCACCGGGCGGCACGGACCGGGCGAGCCGGGCGATCTCCTCCTGTGACAGGTCGGCGTACTTCGCGCGCAGGCGCTTGCGCTCCTCCATCACGTTGTACCCGAGGGCCAGCGAACGGCCGTGGCGGCTGCGGAAGGGCACCAGGTGGCCCCGTTGCCCCTCGAAGCCGAGCTCGACCCGCTGGCCGGGCTCGATGGGGTGCCACGAGAGCTGGTAGCCGAGGCGATAGGTCAGGCTCTCGATGTACCTCCGCATCAGGCCGATGAGGTCGTCGCCGTCGGGGAAGTAGACCTCGAGGGGCTTCTCCTTGTCGCCGCGGGCCGAACGCCGCGACTGAAGGAGGCCGGGCAGGCCGCCGATGTGGTCGTAGTGGCCGTGGCTGAGGAAGACCTTCTCGATGCCGAAGACGAAGTTCCCCATCGCCGCGCTCACCCCCTCCCCGGCGTCGAGCAGGATGCGTGCGGGACGGTAGTAGAACCACGTGGCGTACATGGCCTTCGAGTAGCCCGTCAGGTTCGCCACGATCTCTTCGTGCAGGCTCATCGCGTTCCGATCTGGACCGTCGTCAGTCCTCTGGGGGTGCCTCGGCCACGACCTCGAACGTGCGGCGGACAATGCGGCGGGTGAGCACGTCGGTGACCGAGATGGCCCATGTCCCAAGCCGCTCGTTGACGGCCAGGGGCAGGCGGAGCTCCAGGACGCCGTCGGCCGTGACCCGCTCGCCACCGAGGTCGGCCCGTTCGGCGCCGTCGGGGTCGGTGACGAAGACGCGGACGATGTGGCTCGCCGCCACTGGCTGCCCCGCCTCGTTCACGACGGCGGCGCGCCCCGCGATCTCGCCGCCAGGCGGCGCCTGCGCCTCGGCCAGCTCGAGCCGGACTGAGAAGGACCGCTGACCGTAGACCACCCAAACCCCGCCGTCCCGCGGTGGGAGCGACACCTCGACGGCGCTTCCCCTCACAGGCACATCCTCGCCTGTCGTGAGGTCGAAGGCGCAGGTCACCTCGCCGTCGAGCTCGACGCGGGTCGTCGCGGCCTCGTCCCCGTGGTTCACGGCGACGAGCAGCCGCGCACCGGGGCACTCGCGGAGGCCGACCTCGACGTCGGGATGGTCGGCGCTCGCGCGGGGGCGGACGCCGCGTTCGGCGAGTGCATCGGCCATGGCGCGGGTGATGCCCCGCGCGGCAAGCACGTCGCACCGCTCCAGGGTCCGGCGGTAGATCCCGGCGATGTCGGGCGAGAAGAGCGTCGTGCGCCCGCCGCGGTAGGCCCGCCGCCGCTCCGTCACGGTCTCGAAGACTGGGGTCTCCGCCGTGCCGAAAAACCGGTCGGGCCACACGAGCAGACGGCCCCGCTCGTCCAAGACCTCCGCGCTGTCCGCCAGCAGGATCCCCCCCTGCTCGACGAAGGCCACAAGCTCCCGCGCGACCTTCTTCGGCAGCATCCGGGTCCCGAGGATTGCCACCGCGCCGTACGCCTGGATGCTCGTGTCGCGCGCCAGCCGCTGGTGCACCAGGTCCACGTCGCCGAACGCGGCGGTGAGGAGCTCGAAGGCGTCGAGGAGCCCGCGGCTGTCGCGGTCCACCACCTGGGTGAAGGGGTAGAGCAGCGCGACGCGGGCCTGGGGCCTGTGGGACAGCGCGAGCAGCGGCCCCGCCTTGGCGATCCGCGCGAACAGGCGCCCGAGGGCCTCCCCGAGCGGCGGCTGGCGCCGGCCGTGCAGGAAGCGCGGGTTCTCCGCGACCCGCAGGTGCTCGGCGCCGTGGGCGAGTGCGGTGAAGGCGGCCTCGGCCGGGGGGAGCGCGCCGGCTGCGAGGTCGATGAGCGCACCGAAGGGCTTCCCGAACGCCTGGCAGAGCGCGCGATGGCCGCTCAGCGACAGGCGGTAGGTCGCGGCGTCCGGCTCGGGCGCGACCTCGACGACCTCGGCCGCGCGGACCCACGAGTGCACGTCGCAGTAGGGAGCTGCGCGGCCCGGCCGGAGAAAGCTCTCCGCGCCGAACGGCAGCGACAGGCGGACGCCTTCGCCAGCCTCGTCGCGCAGTCCGCTGAGCACGCTGTAGACGTGCCACCAGTAGGAGCTGACGAAGGCGCAGAGCCCGTGCAGGTCCTGCGGCTCGAGGGCCTCGGGCGCCTCGGCGGGCAGGGCGCCCCCGAAGTTGCGCTCGTAGGCGGCCTGGCAGGCCTTGCACCGGCAGAGCTGCTCCCACCGCACCGCCGTCTCGGGCAGGATCTCGTGGAAGAGCAGCCGCGGCACCCGGGCGGCAGCGGCAAGCACGGGGCGGATCTGCGCGTCGAGCGCCTCGCCCAGCGCGGGGGTCAGCGGACACGGGTCCAGCGGCGCCCTGGTCGTGAGGCCGGGCACCAGGCTGTGGCGATGGTGGGCGAGGGCCAGGCCGGACCGCAGCGCCTGCTCTTCCGCGTAGCCGAGCATCGCCTCCCAGTGCTGCCGCTCGCCCCACGCCGTGGCGACGGGGCCGGGGAGCGACAGGGTGTTGGCGCCGGCCTGCGCGAGGGCAGCAACGCCGCGCTCGATGGCCGCACGATCCAGGTGGTAGCCGCCCTCGGAGATCAGCGGGAAGCGGGGGAGAGCGTCGAGGCGAGGCAGGACGCTGATCTCCTCCTCGGCGGCATCTGCGAGCCCGCCGGCGAAACGCAGCTCGGCGCGAAGGCGGTACGCGCCTGGCCGGAGATGCGGCACGTCCAGCTCGTACTCCGCCTGCTCGTAGCCGCTGCCCGCCCAGCTCAGCGTCACCTCGTCCATCTCGACCGCCGCGGCGCCATCGGCGTCGAGAAGCGCGAGGCCCACGCTGACCTGGAGCGGCGGCACCCGGCGCTCGCTGAAGGCGTTGACGCGGATCCGCACCGTCTCGCCCGGCACCAGGCAGCGCCGCCCGTATTCCAGCTCCAGCGACAGCCGCGTCGGGTTCACGACCACCAGGCCCGCCTCGCTGCGGTCCAGCTCCCGGCCCTCCAGATCGAATAGCGTGGCGGAGACGTAGTGCAGGCCGTCGGCCTCTGCGCCGCCGGGCACGCGGAACGAGAAGATGGCCTCGTGCGCCGTCGCGACGCGGGAGCGGGTGCTGTCCTCGTGGACCGTCTCGCCATCGCGGGTCAGGCGTGTGACGAGCCGCACGTCGGTGGGCGCGACGGCCTTGAGCAGCACCTTGCCGAACTGGTCGCTGCCGGTCGTCACCTCGCGGGCCGGCAGGACGAAGGCGTCGATCCACGCGGGATCCTGCTGCTTGCGCATCCAGGCCACCGCCCGCCGCATGAAGTCGTCGAAGGCGTCGCCAGTGAAGAACCAGCCGTACTCCGCCTCCTCGCACTCGGGATACGACGCCAGCACCACGACCCGCCCGTAGCCGTACTCGCCGGCAACCGCCAGCGGCTGCTCGCCCACCGTCAGCACCGTCTCGCCGCCGGGCTTCACCGCCACGGGATGGAGCTTGGAGATGTAGCCGAGCGGCTCCGGCAGGCCCCGCGCGATGGGGTGTCCCGTCGGGTGGGGGAGGGCGTTGACCTCGACGTCCAGCCCGCGCTGCATCTCCACCGGCAGCATCACGGCGAGGGGGAGCCACGTGCCCTCGGCATTGCCGAAGCTGTGGGTGCCGCCCAGCACCATCAGGCCGCCGCCTCGCTCGACGAAGGCGATGAGGGCCAGGCACTCCTGCGGCGAGAGGACCACGGGGTCGAGGCCCGCGAGGATCGCGATGTCGTAGGCGTTGAGGTCGGCGAAGCCGCCGTCGGTGGGATCGTAGTTCAGCGGCTCCAGCGGCACGCGGAGGCCGCGGAAGAGCGCCACGTCCACTTGCTCCGGCGGGTGTGTCAGCGTGGCGAGCGCGGGCTCGACGCAGTAGTTCCCGTTATCGGAGGGCCGAACGTAGAAGACGCGCATCGTGCCGAGCTTCCCTGACGGAGGCTGCTCTGTCCGACGGAGCCAACGAATGCCGCACTCACGGGAGGCGCTGGAGCCGCTCCTGGACCGCGGTGAGGAAGCGTGCTGCGGCCGTGCCGTTGAGTACCCTGTGGTCGAAGGCGACGGTCAGGGTCGCTGCGGGCGCTGCGGCCAGCTCGCCGTCGCGGACGACGGGCCGCTGGCGGATGCTGCTCATCGCGAGGATCGCGCTCTGCTTGCCGTTGATGATGGGCACGAAGCGGTCGATGCCCAGGGCGCTCTGGTCGGCGACGGTGAAGGTCGCGTCCGCGAAGTCGGCAGGCCCGAGCTCGTGGGCGGCCAGGCGCCGCTCGAGTTCCGCTGCCTCGCGGGCGAGATCCGCCAGCGGCTTCGCGTCGGCGTCGCGAAGGACGGGCACGAGGACTCCCTGGTCGCGCTCGACGTCGAAGGCGAGGCCGATGTGGATCGGCTCGTAGACCAGGACCGCATCGTCGGTGAAGCAGGCGTTCAGAAGCGGATGCTCGCGCAGCAGGCCTGCGGCGGCGTGGACGAGGGCGTCGCGGGGCCGGATGGCCACGCCGGCCTCGTCGCTGAGGCGCGGGAGGGCAGCCTGGAGAGCGGAGACATCGACGTCGAGGGCGACTAAGGAGGCGGCAACGGTGCGGGTCGTATGGGCAAGGTGTTCGGCGAGGGCGCGCTTGAGGGGGCCGTGGGGGATGCGCTCCCGCACGGCGGGGCCGGCGGCCTTCGCGGCGGCCTGGCGGACGTCGTCCTCACCGATGCGGCCGTCGGGGCGGGAGGGCGCGACACTCCCCAGATCGACGCCGAGCTGCTTGGCCAGCCGCCGCGCGCCGAAGGATGCCTTCACCGCGGGCGCGACCGCTGCCGGGGCCTCGGCCTCTGCCGGCTCGGGCGGCGGCAGCTCGTCGTCGGGCTCGGCGATGACGGCGATCAGGCGGCCGACCGGCACCACGCTGTTCGCGGGCGCGTCGATGCGGCGCAGGACGCCCGAGCCCTCCGCCTTGACCTCGACCGCCGCCTTGTCCGTGATCGCCTCGAACAATGCCTCGCCGGCCTCCACCCGCTCCCCTTCGGCCCTGAACCACTGGCCGACGGTGGCCTCCTCGATGTTCTCAGCGAGCTTCGGCAGAATGACGCGGGTGATCATCTACAGCTCCAGGGGGCTGAACGGCTGGATGATTGGATACTGGATGCTGGATGCTCGCCAGCGCGAGGAGGCAGGTCTCCATCGAGCTTCGAGCATGCATCCATCCATTCATCCATCCATCCACTACGGACTTCAGATGAGACTCTCGACAGCCTGGACGATCTTCTCGACGCTTGGCAGCACGGCCTGCTCGAGGGTCGGAGTGCACGGGATGGGGACATCCTCGCAGGCGACGCGTCGGACCGGCGAGTCGAGGTCGCCGAAGGCCCTGTCTGCGATGAGGGCGGCCACCTCGGCTCCCACGCCGCCGCGGCGCGTGTCCTCCTCGATGATGACAGCGCGGGAGGTCTTCGCCACCGAGGCGAGGATGGCCTCGTCGTCCATGGGCGCCAGGGATCGGAGGTCGAGCACCTCGCAGCGCATGCCTGCCTCTTCGAGCGCGGCGGCCGCGCCGAGCGCGAGGTGGGTCATGCGCCCGTAGGCGATAAGCGACACGTCCTCGCCCTCGCGGACGACCTGCGCCTTGCCGATGGGCACGACCTCGTCGTCCTCGGGCACGTCGCCCGCGGTGCCGTAGAGCAGCTTGTTCTCGATGCAGACCACGGGGTTGTCGTCGCGGATGGCGGCCTTGAGCAGGCCGCGGGCGTCGCGGGGCGTCGCGGGCGCGACGACCTTGAGGCCGGGCATGTGCATGAACCAGGCTTCGAGGCTTTGCGAGTGGCTCGCGCCGTAGCCGCGGCCCGCGCCGGCGGGGCAGCGCACGACCATCGGCACCCTCGCCTGGCCGCCATAGATGTAGTGGAGCTTCGCCGCGTGGTTGCAGAGCTGGTCCATCGCCAGCGTGATGAAGTCCATAAACATGATTTCGACCACGGGCCGCAACCCAGTGAGCGCGGCGCCGACGGCCACCCCGACGAAGCTGTTTTCCGAGATCGGCGTGTTGAGAACCCGCCCGGCGCCGAAGCGGCTCGCGAGGTCGCGGGTGACGCGGAAGGCGCCGCCGTATTGCGCGATATCCTCGCCGAGCAGGATCACCCGCTCGTCGCGCTCCATCTCCTCGATGAGCGCGGCGCGGATGGCGTCGGCATATGTCAGCTCAGGCATGGGAAACGGCTACGCTCTCCAGAGGCTCACCAGCGGAAGTAAGCGGATGAATGGATGGGTGGATGAGTGGATGGATGAAGGAGAAGAGGCCCGCTGCGGAGCTCTTTCCTCTCTTCTTCCACCCATCCATTCATCCATCCATCCACCCATCCATTCTTCTTCACCCCGCGTACACACCTTCGGTCGCAAGACTCACGTCCGGAGTCGGACTCGCTTCGGCGAACGCCAGCGCCGCATCGATCTCTGCGAGCACCTCGGCATCCATTGCGGCCAGGGCCTCTGCGGTGAGGTCGCCGGCGTCGATGAGGCGCTGCTCGGAGCGGCGGATGGGGTCGCGGCCCATCCAGGCAGCCTCCTCGGCGTCGGTGCGGTACTCGCACTGGTCGCTCTTGGAGTGGCCGCGGTGGCGGTAGGTCTCGCACTCGAGGAAGGTCGGGCCGCCGCCGTCCCGCGCGCCCGCGACCGCTTTCGCGACGGCCTCGCGGACGACCAGCACGTCGTTGCCGTCAATGGTAGAGGCGGGCATGTTGTAGGCGATGGCGCGCTGTGCGAGGTGCTGCACGGAGGTCACGTCGCGGATGTCGGTGGACATCGCGTAGAGGTTGTTCTCGCAGATGTAGACGATGGGCAGCTTCCACGTGGCGGCCATGTTGAGCGATTCGTGGAAGGTGCCCTGGTTGGTCGCGCCGTCGCCGAAGAAGCTCAGGACGACCTGGCCGGTGTCCCTCAGCTTCGCCGACAGCGCGGCGCCGGTAGCGATGGGGATGCCGCCGCCGGTGATGCCGTTGGTGCCGAGGAAGCCGTGGGCGAGGCTCGCGACGTGCTGGGTGCCGCCCTTGCCCTGGCAGTAGCCGTCCCGGCGGCCCAGCAGCTCGGCCATGAGGCGCTTGGGGTCGAGGCCCTTGGCTAGCGCGAGGCCGTGGCCGCGGTGGCTGCCGCTGGCCAGATCCGTCGGCTCGATGGCTGCACAAGCCCCAACGGGAATGGCCTCCTGCCCGATGCACAGATGGGTCGTCCCGTGGATGCGCGCCTCATGGAACAGCCGGTCGATCCGCTCCTCGAAGGCCCGGATCACCTTCATCTGACGCAGCAGCGCACGCTCGTCGACCGACATGGGCAGTCCTTCAACGCAAGAGACACATCGCCCCGATTATACCGATCCACCCCGCCCGTTCAAGAACGGGGACGCGTGGTGCGTAGTGCGGGAGGGCGAGGCTCCTGCCGAGCCGCCGATGCAGGGCACGCGCCGTCCGCTCCAGCGGCTCGGCGGGAGCCTCGCCCTCCCACTCCGCACCCCAGCCCGGCCTGCCATGCGGGCATTGACCCCCGGGGCGCGCGGAGCTATAGTGATGGGGGGAGGCGCCGTTAGAGGATCGCCGCCGATGAAGGTCGTCCTCATCAACCCGCCCGCCGAGCAGACCCTGGTGGGGAACAACCCGGCGTTCCTCGACGAGGAGCGCGGCTGCAACCCGCCGCTCGGCCTCCTCTACATGGCCGCCGCGATCGAGCAGCGCAGCGACCACGAGGTCGCCGTCGTGGACGCCATGGCCGAAGGGCTTGGCTACGAGGCCCTCGGCCCGCGCCTCGCCGCCGAAGCCCCCGACCTCGTGGGCATCACGACGATGACCTTCACCCTCCTCGACGTCGTCCACACCATCCAGACTGCCAGGCAGGCGGCGCCGGAGGCGAAGATCATCCTCGGCGGGCCACACGTCCATCTCTTCCCCCGCGAGACGCTCGAGCTGCCAGGCGTGGACTTCGCGATGCGGGGGGAGGGCGACCTCCAGCTCCTCGAGCTCTGCAACCGCCTCGGCGAGCCCGACCGCTGGGACGAGGTGGGCGGCCTGACCTTCCGACGCGACGGCGAGGTCGTCGAGACCCCGCTCGCCCCGCCCATCGACGACCTCGATGCCCTGCCGTTCCCTGCCCGCCACCTCACCGACGTCACCCTCTACAGCTCCGTCATCGCCCGGCGGCAACCCGTGACGACCATGTTCACCAGCCGCGGCTGCCCCTACCGCTGCGCCTTCTGCGAC
>CAZDNN010000176.1:0-11104 GCA_964506385.1 uncultured Planctomycetota bacterium | reverse complement strand
GCATGGAGACGCCCATCGGGAGATCAAACAGGGCTTCCGGGGGACTTCAGCGTGCTATCATCCCATTCGCAAGACGAAGTCGAAGCCCATCTCGCCAAGCTCGGCTCACCGTATCATGATGCTTCAGAGGGAACCTGTAAGAGAATGCAGCGGGCCGGCTCGCCGGCCGCGGGGAACCGCGCTGCGACGCCCTGCGGTACGGCGGTTGACTGGCGCGGCGTATCGGGGACAATAGGGGGATGGGAAGGTTCACCGCACGCCATCGCGTCGAGCTCCACGAGCTGTTCGGTGACAGGGCATCGTTCTCCCTGTCGGAACGGCGGCTGTACAGCCACGACATCGCGAGTCTGCCGAGTCTGCTCCACCCGCTGATCGGGAGCTGCGTGCCCGACGCGGTGGTGCAGCCGGTGTCGGAGTCGGAGCTGGTGTCGCTGGCGCGGTGGGCGTCGTCGCGGGGGGTGCCGCTGACGCCTCGTGGGAAGGCGTCTGCGGGCTACGGCGGGGTGCTGCCGACCCGCCACGGGGTGGTGGTGGACTTCCACAGGATGAGCCGGGTGCTGGCCATCGACGCGGAGGGGATGACGGCGACGGTGGAGGCTGGGGTGGTGTGGGAGCGGCTGGAGGAGCAGCTCGCGGCCTCTGGCCTGGCGCCGCGGCTGTATCCGACGAGCTATCCCGCCTCGACGGTCGGCGGGTGGCTGGCGCAGGGCGGTGCGGGAATCGGGTCCTTCGAGATGGGGTGGTTCCGCAACCACGTGGCCGCCGCGCGGGTGGTGGGTGCCGACGGGACGGTGCACGAGCTGCGCGGCGACGACGTGGCGCTGGTGGCCGATGCCGAGGGCATCACGGGCCTGATCAGCACGGTGACTGTGCGGCTCCAGCCGCTGGACCGCATCGAGGCGGCGGCCATCGGCTCGACCGACGCCCACGCGCTCCAGCGCCTGGCCGAGCTGCTGGTCGCCGAGCGCCTGCCCATCTGGTCGCTCGTCTTCATCAACCCGCTGATGGCCGAGCTGAAGAACCGCGCGCCGCTGCCGACCCGCCGCGGGCAGCCGCTCGAGGAGCGGGTCCTCCTGCCCGCCGCCTACATCACGACACTGGCCTTCCGCTCGCGGGACGCCGCGGCGGTGCGCGACGCCCTCCCCGCGATCCTCGCCGACTGCGACGCCGAGCTGCTGAGCGACCGCATTGCGCGGCACGAGTGGGAGTGCCGCTCGCGCCTCATGACGGTCAAGCGCCTGGGGCCGAGCCTCGTGCCGGCCGAGGTGGTCGTGCCGCTCGCGGCGCTGGGCGACGTGATGGCGGAGATCGAGCGGAAGGTGGACCAGCCCATCGTCGAGGAGGGCCTGGTCATCCGCGACGGCGGCAACGGCGGCCCCGTGGCCATCATCCTGGGCCTCATCCCCAGCGACCAGCGCTCGTTCCGCTACAACCTGGTGTTCCCTCTCGTGCTGACCATCACCAAGATCGCCGAGGCCCACGGCGGCCGCCCGTATGCCACGGGCCTCTACTTCGCGAAGAAGGCCGATGAGATCCTCGGCGCGGACCGCGTGCGGCGCCTGCGCGAGTTCAAGGCCAAGGTCGATCCCAAGGGACTGCTCAACCCCGGCAAGGTCATGGCCAACGGCCTGCTGGGGGTGGCCATGAGCCTGGCCCACGCCCTCGAGCCGGCCATCCGCCCCTTCGGCAACTACGTGACCACCCAGGTGGGCGAGCGCCCGACCGCCCCGGTCCGCGGCATCCCCGCCGACATCGCCTGGTACGCGCATAGCTGCTCGCAGTGCGGCTACTGCACGGAGGTGTGCACCCAGTTCCGCGGCGATGGCTGGGAGAGCCAGACGCCGCGGGGGAAGTGGTACTGGCTGCGGCAGGTCATGTCGGGCCGCGACGAGTGGGACGAGGACATGGTTCGCTCCATCCTGTCGTGCACCACGTGCGAGGCGTGCCAGCGGGTGTGCTCGGCGGCCCTCCCCATCGAGGCCGCGTGGATGACCCTCCGCACCCTGCTGGTCAGCGGGCAGGGCCGCGAGACATTCCAGCTTTTCGAGGTCATGGCCGAGTCGCTCGACCGCGAGGGCAACTCCTGGCTCGGGCAGCGGGACCAGCGGACCGCGTGGCTCCCCGACGACCTCGCCGCCGCCCATGGCCCCGGGCAGCCGGCGGACACGCTGTACGTGACGGGCTGCACGGCGTGCTACGTGGAGCGGGATATCTGCATCGGGACCGCGCGCCTGCTGGATGCCGCGGGAGTGCCCTTCGCGCTGCTGGGTGAGCGCGAGAGCTGCTGCGGCATGCCCATGCTCATGGCGGGGAAGTCCGATGCCTTCGTCGCGACGATGCGGCGGAACATCGAGGCCGTCGGCGAGGCCGGCGCCCGCGAGGTGATCACCTCGTGCCCCGCGTGCAACCTCGTGTGGAACTACGTCTACCCCGAGTGGGCGGAGCGGCTGGGCATCCGCTACGGCATCCAGGCCCGGCACTACACGGAGGTCGTGGCGGAGCGGCTCGCCGCCGGCCAGTTCGCCTTCCCGCCCGCCGCCGGGCCGCCCGAGCCTGTGGCGTGGCACGACCCGTGCCATCTGGGCCGCGCCTCGGGCATCTACGACGCGCCCCGCGCCATCATCGGTGCCCTCCCCGGTGTCGAGCTGCGGGAGCTGGCCCATCACCACGACGAGTCGAAGTGCTGCGGCGGGGTGGTCACGCTGCTGCGAGACCCGCCGACGGCCCGCGCGCTGGCGCGAGTTGTGCTGGAGGAGGCTCGCGCTACGGGCGCCGCCACCCTCCTGTCGGCGTGTCCGTGCTGCCAGCTCCTGTTCCGCCTGGCAGGGGATGAGGGGATCCGGATCGTGGACCTCTCGCACGTCGCGGCGGAGGCGCTCGGTCACCAGTTGCCCGATCCGACGCCCGATGTCCGCAGGCTCTGGGCCGAGCTGGGCTCCCGCCGCTCCTGCCCGCCTGCCGGCGAGGGGACCGCTCAGCCATAGCGCCCCCGTGGCCGGCCACGCCGCCCCACGACGGACGGGTCGCTCGTACACGCGGACATGCGCGCCGCGCGTCCGCCGCGCGCATGTCCGCAAGACGCTGCGATGGGCTCGGGCTACGCCTTCAACCTGGCACCGATCTTGTCGATGAACGACTGGGCGTAGGGCCGGCCGATCAGCTTCTTGCACTGGGTGAACATCTTGCAGCCGGTGCCGCAGTAGTCGATGCCCTTCTTCGCAGCGCACAGAAGCACCGGGCAGGGCTTCTTCTTCAGCATTGCTTCCGAGGCGCCCTTGCCCGTGGAGCAGCCCCCGCACTTGCCGGCCTTCATCAGCGGGCAGGCGCTACAGGCGAGCCCGCAGGCTGCGACCTTCGCCTCGTCCGCAGCGAGCGCGGGCGCGGCCAGAGCGCTGGCTCCGGCAACGGCTGTCCCTATGGCCAGGAAGTCGCGACGCGACTTCTTCATGCTTGTCCTCCTTGAGCCACCGGTGGCTTCCTGAGTGCGACGCATCAGGACGGCTCCGCGCGCGATGCGAGCCGTCCTCTCGGAGCGCCGCTGCCCGGCGGACCCCGTGCTCTCCTGTCCAGCCGGGCCACGCGCGAGGAGCGCGGGATGGTGTGGGCTAGTGGTCGCAGATGTTCGATCCTGTCTCCAGCGCGCCGTCGAGGTAGGCCCGGGCGACGCGGGTGGGGTCGTCGGGCTGGGCGCCCACGACCACGGTGATGCCAAACTGGGTGAAGAAGGCCTGCGCGCGCCGGCCCATCCCTCCCGCGATGATGACAGCGACGCCCCGCTCGTGGAGCCAGCGCGGCAGGGCGCCAGGCTCGTGGGGCGGCGGCGCCAGGAACTCGGTGCCCTGGATCTGGCCATTCTCCGCCGTGACGATGGCGAACTGCTCGCAGTGGCCGAAGTGGGCGCACAGCTTCCCCTGCGCCGTTGGGATCGCGATCTTCATTGTGTGACATCTCCTCTCAGCCTGGGTCTGTGGTTGGGTCAGCCTCTGGTCCCGTTGCTGGGTTGGATGACTGGATGACTGGATGGATGGAAGATCGGGCAACGGGGCCGGGCGCCCTGGTCTCTTCTGCCATCCAATCCTCCATCCATCCACCCATCCATCTCGCGACACTCGCGGTTGTTCATGGCATGAGCAGATAGTCCGCGAGCGCGCGGTAGAGCGTGCTCACGGCCAGGATCGCGCAATGGCGGCCATCCTGGGACAGCGAGGGGTCCCCGTCAATGATCTCCCTCGGGTTGACCCCCAGCGCCTCGTGCACGCTCCTGCCCTTGACTGCCCTCGCGACGGCCTGGGCGCAGCGCCGGGTGTGCTCGCAGCCGTCGGTGTAGTAGCGCACGTCCTCGACCGCGCCGTCCGTGATGATGAGGTAGAACTCGATTTCGTCGCCGCAGATGCCTCGGAGGACGGCGGCGGCCGTCGGGGCGTTCATCCTGCCGAAGAGCGGGTCGGCGGCGGGGCTATCTTCCATGGCCGTCGTCCTCTCCCAGCCTCTGGCGGAGCGCGTCGGTGATGGCCGCGAAGGCCGCGGCGGCGGGGCCGTCGGCCTGGTGGTAGACGAAGGGGCGCCCCTCGTCGCCCGACGCGACCACCGCAGGGTCTATCGGGATGCGGCCGAGGAACGGCACGCCCATCTCGCCGGCCATCTGCTCGCCGCCGCCCGCGCCGAACAGGTCGGTCCGCTCGCCGCAGTGCGGGCAGACGAACCCGCTCATATTCTCCACTACGCCGAGCACCGGCGTGTGGAGCTGGCGGCAGAAGCTGATGCACTTGCGGACGTCGCTGACGGCGACCTCCTGGGGCGTCGTGACGACGACCGCTCCGTCGGCGTCGCTGATGAGCTGGCAGATGCTCAGTGGCTCGTCGCCCGTGCCGGGCGGGGAGTCGACGACCAGGTAGTCCAGCTCGCCCCAATGCACGTCCTTGAGGAACTGCTTGATGACGCCCATCTTGAGCGGCCCCCGCCAGATCACCGCGTCGTCGGGGTGCTGGAGCAGGAATCCGATGGAGACGACCTTGAGCAGCTCGCCGAAGGCGGCAGGCTCGATCTCCTGGCCGTCGGAGGCCAGGGGCCTGCCTTCGAGGTGGAGGAGCTTCGGGATGCTCGGCCCGTGGAGATCGATGTCGAGGAGGCCCGTCCGCTCGCCTCCCAGGGCGAGGGTCACCGCGAGGTTCGCCGCCACGGTGCTCTTGCCCACGCCGCCCTTGCCGCTGAGGATGAGGATCTTGTGGTGGATCTGGCAGAGCCGGGCCGCCAGCTCCTGACGCTCGAGGAACTGCTCGGGGCTCTCGTCATCCTGCGGCTTGCGCGCCGAGCAGGTCTGCGAATCGCAGTTCTCACAGCTCTTGCTGCCGCTCATGCGGTCTCCTTCTCGTGGGTCAGCCGTTCAGGGCGGCGGCTACCGCCTGCCAGACGGCCCGCACGGCCTGCGCCGCGGGGCCGTCGTCGAACTCGACGAGCGGGACACCTCGGACGATCGAGCGGGGGACGGCGGCGTCGTAGGGGATGCGCCCCACTGCCTGGCAGCCCGCGGCGGCGGCCTCGGCGTCGATGGCGTCCGCCAGCTCGGGGTTGATGTCCCACTTGTTCACGCACGTCAGTGCAGGGATGTCGAAGTGCGCGGCGAGGCGGGCGACCCGCGCGAGATCGCTCTTGCCCGACAGGGTCGGCTCGGTGACAATGAGCACGGCGTCGGCGCCCGCCAGCGACGCAATCACGGGGCAGCCGATCCCCGGCGCCCCGTCCACCAGCAGCCACGGCGCGTCCTGCTCCTCGGCGATTGCCGCCGCCTTGTTACGCACCAGCGTGACCAGCTTCCCCGAGTTCTCCTGCGCCACCCCCAGCCGCGCGTGGGCGAGCGGGCCGAAGCGGGTGTCGGACACGAACCACTGCCCGGCGACCACGGGCTGCATCTCGATGGCCTCGGCGGGGCAGACCCGCCCGCAGAGCGCGCAGCCTTCGCACGCCACCCCGTCCAGCGCCGCCACCTCGTCGCGCAGAGCGAGCGCGCCGAAGACGCAGTGGTCCACGCAGACGCCGCAGCCGGTGCACAGGCCGGCGTCGATGACGGGCTCGTTGGGGCCAGTGAAGTCGCTCTGCTCGCGGATCTCCGGGGCCAGGAGCAGGTGGAGGTCCGCCGCGTCCACGTCGCAGTCGGCCAGCACAGGCCGCTCCGCGAGCGCCGCGAAGGACCCGCAGACCGTCGTCTTCCCCGTCCCGCCTTTGCCGCTGATGACCACAAGCTGCTTCACGGCCGCGCCATCTCCATCAGGGCCTCTCCCAGCTTCTCGAAGGGCTCGCGGTACGCCGGGAAGGCCGTCACGAGCGGCTCGCCCCGCGAGTATGCCTCGGCGACCCGGCGATCGAAGGGGATCTCCATCAGGATCGGGACGCCTCGGTCCGCACAGAAGTCCGCCACCGCGTCGTCGCCGATGCCCGCGCGGTTCACCACCACGGCCGCCGGCCGGCCGAGTGCCTCGGCCATGTCGATGGCCAGCACCAGGTCGTTCAGGCCGAAGGGGGTCGGCTCGGTCACCAGGACGACTGCGTCGGCGTCCCGGACCGTCTCGACCACGGGGCACGAGGTCCCCGGCGGCGCGTCGAACACCGCGAAGTCGGCCTCCCCGGCCCCCGCCTTCACGGCGCGGATCAGCGGCGGGCTCATCGCCTCACCGACCCGCAGCCAGCCGTGGTGGAACCCCATGGCCCCCGCGTGCCCGCGCTCGGCCACCCCCACCTCGCGGCCGCCCGGCGTGATGGCCGCCTCGGGGCAGAGCACCCAGCAGGCGGTGCAGCCATGACAGAGCTCGGGGAAGGTGAGCACCGCGTCCTTGATCGCCGCGATGGCGTTGAACTCGCAGACCTCCGCACAGAGCCCGCAGGCCGTGCACCGCGCCTCGTCGATCTCGGGCACCTCCACGCACACAGGCGTCCGCTCGGTGATCTCAGGCCTCAGGAACAGGTGGGCGTTCGGCTCCTCGACGTCGCAATCGAGGAACTCGACGGAGCCGGCGCCCTCGAGCGCCAGCGCGAGGCTGGTCGCCAGGGTCGTCTTCCCCGTCCCGCCTTTCCCGCTCGCCACTGCAATCCGCACGCTGTCACTCCTGATGCGCTGCATCGCCGCTGCTCTGCCCCGTCAGCCCTCTGGGGACACCTGTCCCGGCAAAACGCACTCCCAGGCCGGCGCCTGCGGCGGCGAGGCGGGGTCGGTGGAGGGGGGTCCTCCACCGCCAACGGGGGTCGGCGGTCCGCTACGTGCCCATGCCGAAGTGGGCATTGACGTTCGCGCCGCCGGCGGCCGCGAGCTCGCCGGCTTTGAAGGCGTCGATGGCCTCCTGCACCGTGCCGCTTACGCCAGGATAGACGGTTACCTGTGCGGCCGCAAGGGTGGTGAAGGCGCGAGGCCCGCAGTTGCCCGTCAGGACGGCCTGGGCGCCTGCGTTCACCACGGCGGTCGCGGCCTGGATGCCCGCGCCCTGGGCGGCCTGGAGGTTCTGCATGTTGTCCAGGGCCGACCATTCGCCGGTGTCGGTGTCGTAGAGGATGAAGGTCTTGGCTCGGCCGAAGCGGGGGTCCACCGCCGCCTCGAGGGTCTCGCCGCTGCTCGTGATCGCGATCTTCACGCGTGGCTCCTTACCAGTTCCGCAGAGGGGGACGAGAATCGGAACCAAGTCAGCCGGAACTGGCTTGGTCCCCTGGTCTGCCCGCCCTGAGGTCTTGCTGTGCCACCCGGGATGGCTGCGGGGCAGCGGCCCCGGGTGCCGCTGCACGCCCGCAGCCTGGGCGGCGAGGCCGCCTCAGTCCTGGGCACTCTGGGCCTCCAGCTCCGCCACTCGCTGCTGGATCGCGTCGAGCTGGCTCTGGAGGAACTCGGCCTGCTGGCGAAGCAACTGGGCTTCCTGCTCGGCCGTGGGTTGCGGCGGAGCGTATGCGGGTGCGCCCGGCGGGGGCGGCGCCCATGCGCCGTAGCCCCAGCCTCGGCCCCATCCGCGGCCCCAGCCACGCCCCCAGCCGCGGCCGAAGCCACGGCCAGGAATCGGGTTCATGTACCCCGGCACAGCATAGCCGGCGCAGTAGCCCGCCGCGCGCCCTGTCATCGGGCCCATGCCCATCGGGCCTGTTCCATCGCCTCCTGGCATCGTCCTCACCTCCTTCCAGGGGGTCTCTCGTCTCGTTCTCACTCTACCACATGCCGCGCCCTCGGCCGGCCCAGCCTCGGCCCCGGCCGAAGCCCCGGCCGAAGCCACGGCCCCAACCGAAGCCGCGGCCCCAGCCCCTCCCCATGGCCCACGGCCTCGCGAACGGCGCGGGGCCCCAGCCGCCGTACGCCGCAGGCATCCCGCCGTAGCCGTATGGAGCGGGCCGGTAGCCGCCGACCGGCGGCCAGGCGCCCCAGGCGGCCCAGCGCCCTGGCATTGGGTTCATGTAGCCCGGCACGGGGTAGCCCGCGCAGAAGCCCGCGGCGCGGCCTGTCATCGGCCCCAGGCCCATCGGGCCTGTGCCATCGCCTAGTGGCATCGTCCTCACCTCCTCTCGTGCCTGTGCGGCGCGGCGTCCGCCGGGGACAGTCCCGGCCCGGCTCAAGACAGCATCTGCCCCCGGCGGCCGCCAGCGCCTAGTCCTCGCGTTCGAGCTCCTCGAGCCGGGTCTGAATCGCGTCGAGTTCCTGGCGAAGCAGGTCGGCCTGCTGCTGAAGCATGGCCCGCTCGGCCTCGGGTGGGGGCGGGCCGTAGGCCTGTGGTGCGCCGGGCGGCGCGTAGCCGAATGCCGGCGGTGGGCCTGTGTCCGCCCAGCGGCCCCGGCCCCCGCCCCAGCCGCGGCCGCGTCCGCCGCCGCGCGGCAGGCCGCCGCGCCCGATGCCATACACCACGCCCTCGGGGCCCACCGCACCGGCTGGTGCGGCGCCCGGCGGGCAGGGGCCGAATCCGCGGCCCGTGCGCGGGCCTTGCCCCCGCGGGCCGCTTCCGTCGAATCCAGGCATCGTGTCGCTCCTTTCGTCGCTTCCTGCGTGTGGGAGCCAGGGATGCGGGGACACAACAGCTTCCCCGCACCCGCAGGCCCCTCGAGCCGGCGGGGGGCTGTGGAGCGGCCCGGCCCGGCCACCCCACGCCCGGCCCTTCCCCACGCCGCCGGCGCTCAAGCGTTCTTCGTCTAACGCTGCCGGGTCATCCGCGCCCCGCACTGAGGGCACGAGAGCGTCGTGCACGGTACGCCGATCTGGTGGGTGAGCTGCTTGCCGCATTCGGGGCACACGCAGGCGCCACCCGGCCCGGCGGCGAAGCCGCCCATCCGTCCGCGGCCGCCGCCCGCGCCCCCGCCCGCGCCGCCGCCACCACCGCGGCCGCCGCCGGCACCGCCGCCTCGGCCACCGCGTCCGCGGCCCGTGCCGCGGCCGCCGCCGCCAGGGGGTCCTGTTCCGTCTCCGCGTGGCATCGTCACACCTCCGTTTCAGGGCTCCAGTTCGCAAGAATGGCCCGCCTGCGGCCTCCGCCGCGGGCGGTCAGCGAGACCAGCGAGGGCCGCGCCGGCCCTGGCACCGCGGCCCGCGACCCCGGCCCCGGCCCCGGCCCGGCCGTCCCGCAGCGGGCGGCCCCGCTGCAAGCTCTCCGCGGGCCAGTGCCTCGAGCACCTCGCTGGCCTCGCCTGTCGTCCACGGATACACCTCAATGCCGTTGGCGACCAGATGGCGCAACACGAATCCCGTGATGGCGCCACACACCACCGCGTCCACCCCCAGCTCGCGCAGCCGCGCGATCCGCTGGAGGGGGTTGCTCTGCCCGTCGGCGAGCTGCTCGGTGCGCGCGACCACACCGTCCCGAATCTCCGCCACGAGCAACTCCGCAGCGCAGTCGAAACGCGGCGAGACGCGGGAGCCGAACACGGCGATTGCCACCTTCATCGCTCAACCTCTGCCAGACACACTAGCAGCCCGTGGCAGAAGTCCGTTCGGACTGCGTGCGGGTCTTCGGGCCGATCTCCGCGTTGCGAGATCTCGACGAATCCACCGATTCGCCTGCGATCTCGCGCCTTGACCTCCGCCCGAATCCCTCGCACTCGTCTGCGAAGGACTTCTGCAACGGACTGCTAGAGCACAAAGCGTGCCAAAGGCCGCCTCCAGCCGGCTCGACGACTGTAACAGCAGGGCCAGCAGCGAGTTACGTGATGGGATTCCCTGGGGGCGGCGGCCGCGGCACACCCCGGGCATTGCAGGCTGCAATGGGCCTGTGCAACATGGATTGCATATTGCAATGGCCGGCGCGCGGCGGGGGCTACGGGCCGCTGATGCCGTAGCGCTTCATCTTCCGCCAGAGGGTGGACGGGTGGATGCCGAGCTCGGCCGCCGTCTTGCCGCGGTGCCCGTTGTGGCGGGCGAGGGCTTCCCTGATCAGCTCGACCTCCGCCTCCTCTATCGAGCCAGCGGCCTCCTCGCCCTCCACGGCGTCGGTGGCCTCGAGGAACTCCCGAGGCAGGCAGGCAGGGTCGATCGCACCGCTGCGGCAGAGCACGAAGGCGCGCTCCATGAGGTTCTCCAGCTCCCGCACGTTCCCCGGGAAATCGTATCGCATGAGCAGGGCGAGCGCGTCGTCGGACACGCGGGGCGCCGGGCGGCCGTGCTTGCGGCTCAGGCGCTCGAGGAAGTGGTCGACCAGCAGGGGCACGTCCTCGCGGCGCTCGGCCAGCGGCGGGAGCTCGACCTTCAGGACGTTGAGGCGGAAGTAGAGGTCCTGGCGGAACGCCCCCTGCTCGACCATGGCCGCCAGATCGCGGTTCGTCGCGGCGATGACCCGCACGTCGGCGGTTTCGGGGTGGGTGCCGCCGAGGGGCTCGAACTCGCGCTGCTGGAGCACGCGGAGCAGCCGCACCTGGAGCGCCGGGCTCATGTCGGCCACCTCGTCGAGGAACACCGTGCCGCCCTCGGCGAGAGCGATGCGGCCCGGCTTGTCCGCGGTCGCGCCAGTGAAGGCGCCGGCCTTGTAGCCGAAGAGCTCCGACTCCAGGAGCGTGTCGGGCAGGGCGCCGCAGTGCACCACGACGAGCGGCTTGTCGCAACGCGGGCTGAGGTTGTGGATGGCGCGGGCGAAGAGCTCCTTGCCCGAGCCGCTCGGCC
>CAZDNN010000175.1:0-11140 GCA_964506385.1 uncultured Planctomycetota bacterium | reverse complement strand
CGGCTCCATGTAGATGCTGCCGCAGGTGAGCGAGATGATGGCGCCGGCGGAGAAGGCGCCGCGGTGCTTGCCCATGCGGATATAGGCGGCGGTCTTCAGCTCCGATTTCTCGATGAGGTTGCACATCGTCGTCGTATAGTCGAGGCGGCCGCCGGGGGTGTCCAGCTCGATGAGCAGCAGGTCAGCCTTCAGCCGCCTGGCCTTCAGTATGCGCCTGGCGGTCGGCGAATGCAAGCGAATTCTGGGGACCGCGGGGCTGGGCCCTCAGGCACCGGCCCCGACGGGGACGGGGGCGGCGTAGTGGTCCATGATGCGCCGCATGACCGCAGTCTTGTGGATGCCCCAGGCGCAGACCGGCACGTGCTTGACCTGCCCGTCGTCGGGGTCCCAGAAGGCGAAGGCGCTGGGGCAGCGCTCGAGGCGGTCGGTCTCGAGGGTGTAGCGGTCCTCGAAGGGCAGGACGATGAGCTGGAGGGAGCCCTGGATGTTCGAGTGCTTCGCCATCACCGGCCGGGTCCGCTTCGCGAATGCGAGGCCGAGGGCGAGGGCGGCGCCGTGGTAGAGCTTGCCGAGGCCCCTGCCCTTGACGAAGCGGCCGAGCCGGCCGTGCTTGCGGAAGACGTTGGCCACGGCCAGGAAGGCGCGAGCGCGGAGCATCCTCTGGCCGAAGGTCGGCCGCTCGGGCATCTGGGCTGACGGCTTGGGCTCGACGGCTGCGGCGCGCTGCGCCAGGCGCCCCTCGACCTCGCGAAGGGCGCGGGCGAAGTCGGACGTCGAGCTCCTCAGGTAGTGGCCGAGGGGCCGGTAGCGCTGGCCGTCGGAGATGAGCAGGTACATGCTCTCGCAGTTCGGATGGGCGCCGGCGAAGGGCAGGGGCTTGATGCGGAGGTACTTGACGAGCGTGGGGATCTGGCCGATGAACTGCGCGGGCAGGAACTCGACGGGGTCGTCGGGGAAGGCCTCATCGACGATCTGCTCGATGTCTTCGCCGGTGATGCGCTCGGGGTCGAGGTCGAGAGCCTCCTTCTTCCAGGTGTGGGCGAGGGGCATGAAGTAGATGGCGCGGACCACGTCGCGCATCTCGTGCGCCAGGGCGAAGAGACCGGGGATCTGGTCGTCGTTGAAGCCCTTGGCGGCCAGGGTCATGAGCGTGACCTTGGCGCCGCCGACCCGCCGGATGTTCTCGAGGGCCTGCTTCTTGAGTGCGAGGGAGCGCTCGGAGTTGCGGAGGATGCGATAGAGCTCGGGGTTGTCGCCGTCGTAGGCGATGAGGATGGTGGCCCTGCTCTCGATGAGGCGGCGGCAGTAGTCGAGGTCGGCGAGTCTGATGCCGTTGGTGACCACGCGGATGGGCAGGCCGCGCTCGCGGGCCATGGCGATGATCTCGAACAGGTCGTCGCGGACCGTCGGCTCGCCGCCGAAGAGCTGGATGGAGGGCTTGGGGTCGCAGGTGGCGTAGTGGTCGAAGACGTGCTCGAAGTAGCCGAGGGGCGGCTCGAAGAGGAAGCCCATTGACGGCGTGTTGTTGATGCAGATCGGGCAGTTGAGGTTGCAGCGGTTCGTGATGTCCACGAACACGATGTTGGGCCGCTTGTGGCGGCATCCGATGCACGCCAGGTCGCAGTGGCCGTAGTCGAAGCCCGTGTCGAGGTCGCGCTTCTTCTGGTATCGCGCGGCGTCGCCGGAGATGAGGGTCTCCGACTCCCCGCAGCCCGGGCATCGCTTGACGAGGTAGACCTTGCCGTCGCGGACGGCCGTGGTGGCGGGGACGAGTTTCTTGCAGGTGTTGCAGGTGCTACGGTTCATGCAGCAGGCTCCTGGGGGACGGTTCCAGGCGAGGGAGAAGGGGATGAATGGATGGGTGGATGATTGGATGAATGGAAGAGAGAAGAGAAGATGGACCAGCCGGTGGCGCTTCTCTGTCTTCGCCTTCCGTCCACCCATCCACCCATCCATCCCTCATGCCGTCACCGGCTCGGGGGCGTACTTCGCGGCGAGCTTCCGCTGGATCTCGGTCTTGTAGAGGGACCAGGCGCAGACTGGGACGGTGCGGATCTCGCCGGTGTCGGGGTCCTCGAATGCGAAGCCGCTCGGGCAGTTCTCCAGCCGCGCGCCCTCGATCGAGTGGTACTCCTCGAAGGGCAGCACGATCATGTGAAGGACGCCGCGGATCGTCGTGTGCCGGCGCAGCAGGTCCTTGAGCCTGCGGCCGCGCGCCAGGCCGAAGAGAATCCGCGCGACGGCCACCGCCGGGCTGCCGCGGAAGACCCGCCTGAGGCGGAACGTCCGCCGCCACGGGCCGAACAGCGCCCGGACCACCGCCAGCCGCCCGCGCCAGCGATGGCTCCAGCGCTCCGGGTCGAGGCCCGCGAGCTTGCGGCCGAGGGTCCTGCCGATCGCGACCAGCTCGGCGGCCACCTCGTCCATGGGCCGTTTCGTGTAGTGGCTGAGCGCGTGCCAGCGCTCGCCGTCCGAGAACAGGACGGTCATGGACTCGCAGTTCGGATGCGCGCCGCCGAAGGTCAGCCGCGGCGAGCCGAAGAAGGCCATGGCCGACGCCAGGTACCCCCCGAGACCCGCCGAGACGAACTCGACCCGCTCGTCGGGCACAGCCGCGTCCATGATCCGCTCGACGTCCTCGATGGTCGTCGTGACGTCGGTGTCGAACTCGCCTTCCTCCCAGGTCTCGGTCAGCGGGATGAGGTGCATCCGCTCGATGTAGTCCTGGTTCGCGTGGCAGAAGTCGAGCATGGCAGGCATGTGCCCGTCGTTGATGCCGCGGGCCACGCAGCACATGATGGTGTTCTTGCGGCGGCTGTGGCGCTTGAGGTTCTCGAAGGCCTGGAGCTTCTTCTCCAGCGCGCCGGGGCTCCTGCGCATCTTGCGGTAGATGGCGGGGTCAAGGCCGTCGAAGGCGATGAGCACGGGGACCTTGGCCTCGCACAGCCGCCGGCAGTAGTCCTCGTCGGCGAGCCGGAGGCCGTTGGTGACGATGCGGACCCGCAGGCCGTGGCGGCGGCAGATGTCGATGATCTCGAACAGATCGCCGCGGACCGTGGGCTCGCCGCCGAAGAGCTGGACCGTCGGCGGCGGGTCCATCGCCGCGAGGCCCGCGCAGACCCGCTCGAAGTACCCGAGGGGCGGATTGAACTCGAAGCCCATCCCGGGGATGTTGGCGATGCAGATCGGGCAGTTCATGTTGCAGCGGTTGGTCACGTCGAGGAAGACCATCCGCGGGTGGTGCTCGCGGGCGCAACTCTCGCAGTGGAGCGAGCAGTGGAGGGGCTCGTCGGGATCGTAGTCCCAGACCTCGCGCTTGTGCTGCCAGGTGGCGGCGTCGGAGCTGACGAGCATCTCCGACGGGCCGCACTGCGGGCAGTCCTTGGCCACGTAGACCCTGCCGTCGCGGATGGCGTGTGCGACGGGCACCCGCCGGCGGCAGGTCCTGCACACGCCGTAGTTCACCGAGGCCATCGGCGGTCCTCGTCGGGGAATGGGGGGGGGGGGCCGGGAAGGTCGGCGGGGGAACGAGGCGTGCGGCGCGCCCGGGCCGCGGGCCGGGTGACAGCCGGGGCGACTACGGTGCACGCCATCGCTCCCTCCGCCTTCGGTTTCGTCATCATCGCGCCCTCGCCGCGAGCGGCGTCGGGCCGCAGCACAGCATCTTCAGTTTACCGACCGACACAATCGAGTTATGCGCCCAGAAGAAACGGCCCGATCGCACCCTCTGCGACCTGTCGTTCCCTGGCACCTTCGCTCTCGGCTGCCGGCTTGTCGCCATCGCCTGCCGCACCCTCAGATGGTGTACGACGGCACGTACCCATCGACCTTCTGGCGGCACTCGTCCACGAGGTCCTGGAACGTCGTGGTGTCGTAGATCGACGACATGGCTTCGCGGACACGTTCCCACATGGGCAGGAACACGCAGTTGCCCTGGAAGCGGCAGTGAATGGCTTTGCGTTTTCCTGCGCACGTGACCGGCCCCACCGGGCCTTCGACGAAGCGGATGATCTCGCCGACCGTGAGCTCGTCGGGCGGGCGGGCGAGCATGTACCCGCCGCGGGCGCCTCGCTGCGAGACGGCGAACCCGCCCTGCTTGAGCTGGCTGAGGATCACCTCGAGGAAGCGCGGCGGAATGTCCTGCGCCTCCGCGATGTCCGCGATCCTCACCGGCCCGTCGCCGTAGCGTCGCGACAGCTCGAAGAGGGCCCGCAACGCGTATTGGCACTTCTGCGAGATCAATCACAGCCTCCTATCTCGACCTCATCGGTAGAGATTCTACCATCCCTGCGCCGCCCTGTCAACCCCTTTTCCCCAGCGCGGCGCTCTGCACATTGCTGCTGCGGGTGAGGGCGGCACTCATGTCGTCGTTGACTCGCGGGGGCGGGCCGCGGTATAGTGAAGCGCAAGGCACGGATTCGGGAGCAACGCCGACGAGGCGGGTGGGCCTCGACGGGGGTATGAGTGATGAGTGGCCCGGCCACCAGCCGCACCGGCGTGGCTGACGCCGCGCGCGCGCCCTGTGTGGGCGCGATGCGGGCCCGGTCCCTGTGCGTGGTCCTTCTCCTCCTGGCCAGTGGCGGGGTGATCGCCTATTGCCGTCTCCTCCTCCGCACGAGCATCGTCTGCACGCACATCGCCTACCTGCCCATCGCCGTGGCTGGCATATGGTGGGGGAAGAAGGGCATCTGGGTGGCGGGGCTGCTCGCCGCGTTCATCCTCTCTCTCAGGCCATGGGTACCCGCGGTCGAACCGGTGCACTGCGATATCGTGCGCGGGATGCTGTTCCTGCTTGTCGGTCTCCTGGCGGGCGCGGTCAGCGATCGTGCGGCGGCGGCTCGGGAGGCCGAGTCGGCGGCGGAGCGGGAACTCGCCGCGACGCAGCGGCAGTTGGCCGTGTCCGATCGCCTTGCCTCCCTGGGGCAGTGGTCCGCCGGCGTCGCCCACGAGCTGAACAACCCGCTCGGCACGATCCTGATCTACTCGCACACACTGCTCCGGCACCTCCCCGAGGATGACCCGCGCCGCGCCGACCTCGAGATGGTTGCTGCGGAGGCGACCCGCTGCCGGGACATCGTGCGGGGGCTTCTCGACTTCGCCCGGCGGTCCCGTATTGCCCCAGTCCCGACAGACCTGGGCCTGCTGGTGGCCGACGTGCTGGTCGTCGAGCGGGCCAATGCCCCGCCAGGCGTCCGCATCACGAGCCAGGTTTCGCGCGACCTGCCGCCGATGCTCGTGGACGGCGGGCAGATCAAGCAACTGCTGCTGAACCTCGTGGACAACGGGGTCGATGCCGTGAGGGGAGCGGGGGAGGTCCACATCAGCGTGCGGCTGCTCGACGACGGGGCGACCGCGGAGATCGCGGTGAGCGACGACGGCTGTGGCATCGCCGAGGACGACCTCGATCGGCTCTTCACGCCCTTCTTCACCACCAAGGACATGGGCAAAGGCACCGGGCTGGGCCTGGCCATCGTCTACGGCATTGTCAAGATGCACGGCGGAGACATCTCCGTCGAGAGCGACAGGGGCAAGGGTACGACCTTCACCATCCGGCTGCCGGGCGTCTTGGCAGACGGCCGCCAGCTCAGCAGCGAGCCGCCCGGCACCGGGAAGGAGGTGTGACATGAGCGCCAGGAAGAAGGTGCTGCTGGTGGACGACGAGCCGGACTTCACGCGGCGGGTCAAGCCGCGGCTCGAGGAGCGCGGCTACGAGGTCCGCGTGGCGCGGAACGGGAAGGAGTGTCGTGCAGCCGTCGCGGCGGATCCCCCCGACCTGATCGTGCTGGACATCATGATGAGCACCCCAGCCGACGGGGTGACGGTTGCGCGGGACCTCCGCCAGAATGAGGCGACCCGCAACATCCCGATCCTCGTCGTCACGTGGGTCAACATCGTCGCCGTCACGAAGATTATCATCCCCGGCCTCGACGAGCTCTGGTCGCCCGACGACGGGTTCCTCGAGAAGCCGGTCGAGCCGCAGCGCATCGTCGAGGAGGTCGTCAAGCGCCTCGCGCCCCGCCCATCGGGCGACGAGTCCGGCGCGCGCGCCGGCGGGCAGCGTGTGCTGGTGGTGGACGACGAGCTTGGCATCCGGGAAGGCTGCCGCAAGATCCTCGAAGCGGACGGCTACGCGGTCGAGACGGCGGGGGACGGTGAGGAGGGCCTCGCGCGGTTCGACGAACGGGGCGACTTCGCCGCGGTGCTCGTGGACCTCAGGATGCCGAAGATGAGCGGCCTGGAGCTCATCGAGGAAATCCGCGAACGCGACGACAACGTGGTGCTGCTGGTCATCACGGCCTACGGGTCCGTCGAGACCGCCGTCGAGGCCACCCGCCGCGGCGCCTACGACTACGTCCAGAAACCGTTCACCCCCGAGGAGCTGCTCCTGCCGCTGTTCAACGGCCTCGAGCAGCAGCGCCTTCGGTGCGAGGCGCAGCGCCTCCACGACGAGCGCGAGCGCCGCCTCCTCGAACTCGCGGCTGAGCGATCCAAGAGCACCACCATCATCGAGTGCATGACCGACCCCGTCATCGTCGTCAACTGCGACGGGCAGATCGTCCTGCGGAACGCAGCGGCAAGGCAGGCGGTCCCAGGGTGCGAGGCCGTGCACTTCCCCACGCCGCTGTGTGCGCTCGAGCTGCCGGAGCTGGAGGCCATCATCGGCCAGGCGCTGGACGCAGACGCCGGGCCCCTCGTCGTGTCGCGCGAGCTGGCCATCGGCGACCGCACGTTCCTGGTGCACGCGAGTCCGGTGCGCGAGCCCAATGACGGCCCCCTCGGCGCCGTCGCGGTGTTCAGCGACATCACCGAGCTCAAGGACCTCGCCGTCTCCAAGGCGATGTTCGTCTCGATGGTGGCGCACGAGGTCAAGAGCCCTCTGGGGCTCATCGAGGAGTACCTGGCCGAGATCGAGGCCGCTGTCGGGCCGCAGGAGGCACAGGAACTGGCGAACAAGGCCAGGACGCGCGCCGCAGCCCTCCGCGCCATGGTCGGCGAGCTCACCAACCTGGCAGCCATCGAGACTGGGCACTTCGTCCTCACACGCGCCCCGCTGGACCTTGCCCATGTGGCGGCTGAGGCCGTCGAGCAGTGCCGCGACGAGGCCAAGCCGAAGGGGATCGAGCTGACGTTCCAGCCCGATGAGGCCGGCCCCCATCAGCGTGTCCTTGCGGACCGGGAGGCCATGGTCAGCGTCCTCACGAACCTGATCGACAATGCCATCAAGTACACCGCCCGGGGAGGGCGAGTCGTCGTGCGCGTCGCGCGCAGCAGCCTGTACGCGCGAGTCAGCGTCGAAGACAACGGCATCGGCATGAGCCAGGAGGACCAGGCCCACGTTTTCGACGAGTTCTTCCGCGTCCGCTCCGAGCAGACCGCGGGCACGCCAGGAACCGGCCTCGGCCTGACGCTGGCCAAGCGCCTGGTGGACCTCCATCACGGCCGGATCAGCGTCGAGAGCGCGCCCGGCAAGGGCAGCACGTTCGAGGTCCGCCTGCCCCTGGCGGCCATGGACTAGAGGCCCCGGGGCAACTCGCGGCGCGCCTGCATCGGCGAAGCACCCGCGGCGCCGGGCTCCTCCATGCGCTCCAGCCTCCGCCCACCGATTGACAGCGGCGCTGCGCGCGGTATGATGGGGCGCGACGGAGCGTGGGTCTCAGGAGAAACGCTGGCATGAGGGCGCAACTGGCTGGCTGCGTCGTCCTGGCTCTCGCGGTCGTGGGATGCTCGGGCGGCGGCGAGCGTGACCTGGCCAGCGATGGCCCCCTGTTCGACGGGCAGTCGCTGGCGGGCTGGCGCGTGCTGAGCGGGGAGTGGACGGTTGAGGACGGGGCGCTGGTGGGGGTCGGCTCGCGGGCGCGGATAGTGTGTGAGGGGCGGTGCCCGCCATCGTATCGGCTGCGGTTCGAGATCGCGCCGCAGGGCTCGCCGGAGGTATCGTGGGCAGTGGCGGCGCCGGTCGGTGCGGGACACGTGCTGAGCAAGGGGCTGGTGCACTTCGCAGGCGGCCCGGAGGACTGGGGGGGTGCGTGGCAGCAGGTCGAGATGCTGGTCGGCCCGGAGGGTGTGGCGAGCTACCGCCTCCCGGGGCTGAGGGAGCACAGGAGCGGGGAGACTCGGCAGGGCGGCGCGTCGTTCAGCGACGCGGCTCTGGCCCATGCGCGGTGGAAGGCGGGGTGTCGCTTTTACAAGCGGCCTGATGGCCTGATGGTGCTCGCGCCGCCGCCTGAGTCGTGGGATCCGCAGAGCATGGGTTTCCAGAAGGCGAAGGAACGGGGGGGAACGTGCATGGAGGGGCGGCATCGGGGCGTTGCCCTGGTGGTGCCGTGCACGACGTGGGACGGTCGCAAGGCGCCCGCGGGCGCGGGCGCGCGTTTCCGCAACGTTGTGGTGGAGCCAGTCGAGTGACGCGATGGCGGGGCAGATTGGTTTGCCTGGTGGCATCATGGCTGGTGGCGGCGGCGTGCCCGGCGGGCGAGGCGCCGCCGGCCGGATGGCGCGAGTGCCTGCCCGGTGGCACCCTGGAGGTCGCGTCCGGCAGCTCGGCCGTGGTGGCCGAGGCGGGCCGCGAGGCATTCGATCTGGAGATCGAGGTCCGGTGGGCCGTGGATCGGCGCGGCGCCGCGGGTGGCTTCGAGCTGGCCTTTGGGCCGCATAGCGTGGGCAGCAGCGGGTATCGCTTCGTCGTGCAGCGCGAGCCGTGGCGGACCGTCGAGTGCCTCGGCGCGCGCATGGCCCCCCTCGGCTGGCATCGCCTGAGCATTGCCGTTCGACGCGATGCCATCGAGTACCGGCTCAATGGCGAGCGCGTGGTGCGCGTCGCCGCGGAGGCAGCCCGGGTGCGCGCGATCCGCCTGTCTGCGGGAGAGGGCGCGACGGCGGCGATACGGCGGTGCTGGCTGCGGACCGAGGCCCTCGCGCCGGTCGGGCGGACGCCGATGCTCGTCTACCCGTGCGAGCTGTTCGCTTCGGGTCCGGGCAAGGCTGTCGGGCTCCCGGATGAGCTGGCCCGCGGTGGCCGGGCGGCGACGGCTTACGGCCGGGGCAGGAGCTTCTGGCTCGTGTGCGGGCAGGACGCGACGCTCCCCGCCGGCGGGCGCTACGTCGCGCAGTTCGCGCTGCGGGGTGGCGCGGGCGCGGGCGCGGTGTGGCTGGAGGTGGCGCGGTCGGGCGGCGGCGTGCTGGCGAGGAAGACGCTTCGGCTCGAGGAGCTGCCGGGTGGGGAGTACCTGCGGGTGCCGCTGCCGTTTGTGGCGGAGGCGGGCCAGCCCCTCGAGTACCGCGTGGCGGCGGAGCGCGGCTCCCTGCGGGTGGATGACGTGGAGGTGGCGCCTGTGTCCGCGCAGCGGGCGGTGCGCGAGCCTTCGGGCCTGCGGCGTCGTCCGCGGCGCGCCCTGCTGTTGCAGGATACGTGGGAGCAGGATGACCGGGAGGGGACGGGGCTGCGGCTGGTGGCCCTGCGCCGTCGGCTGTTGAAGGGCGGCTGGTACGCGTTCGAGGCGGCGTGGCGGCAGGAGGGTGCCGAGCGGCTCGATGCGGTGGCCGTGGACCTCTGGGTGGCCTGTCGCGACCGCTGGGGGCGGGTGCGGACCCTGACGTTCGGGGCGGCCTACGACGGCGTGCCGCGGGGCGAGCACGCGACGGCGGCGTGGCTGAGCGCGGGGGAGGTGGCGCGGTACGGCTGGCCGGTGGCGCTCTTCGCGCGGCTCTACTGGCGCGGGCAGCCGGTGGCGAAGCGTTGGCGGAAGTGGGGCATCCCGGTGGGGGACCAGTGGATTCTGCCGGCGGCGGTGGTGGGGACGCTGCGTGCCTCGCCTACTGAATGATGGGGGGCTTGCGGCGCTCCTCGAGGTCCCAGCCTTTGCTCCAGCGGCGGAACTTGAAGACCTCGGTGTAGCGCACGGAGTCGCCCCGCTGGCCGGGGGCGCCGCGGAGGGGACCCGCCGAGTATGTGATGTTGTGGCCCTTCCAGCGCAGCTCGATGTTGAGCTTCACGTAAGCGAGGGTGCCCTCGACGCACACGTCGTCCACGCCGACCGACAGGAGCTCGGCCTTGGTGCTGGCCTCGTCGTCCTCGTTGAACCACGCTCGGTAGCGTTGCTTGAGGTCGGCATCGCTCGGGGCGGCGGGGACGCCGTGGCGTCCGGCCGGCCCTCCCGTGGGCTCCGTGCCCTTCGGCATGCTGAAGAAGATGGCGGCCACCATCACGAGGGTGATGGCCTGCACGATGGTCTGGATCGTGCGGTTGGATCGCATCGGTTTACGCAACCTTCCGTATCGGGTCGGCAGATACCCGTCCTTCGACAGGCTCAGGGCGGTCCTTGTGCTTTGCAGATGATACCCTCTAGTCGGGCGCGGAGTCAAGCCAGACGAGCAAGATGGCGTGGCGTCCGCCCCCGGACCATGCTGCTTGCGCGTCCCGCAGTGCCGGGCTACAATGGCGTGGTGTCTGGGCGGGTGGTGGAATGGCAGACACGTTGGACTTAAAATCCAGTGGGGCTTCCGGCCCCGTACGGGTTCGACTCCCGTCCCGCCCACCACGCTGAACCCGCCCTGTCTTCGGCCCTGGGCCTCAGGCTCTGGGCCGAAGGGAGCTTGCCGAAGGGCGGCCGCAGTTGCCTCGGGAAGGCAAGGGAGTTGGCACGTCTTGTCCACCATCCTCATTCTGTCGGGAGCACCGCGATGTTGAGGCGAGCGCTGGCGCAGAGTCTGGGTCTGGCCGCTGCCGTGTGCATGTGCCTGGCTGTCCAGGCAGGCGAACAGGAGGACGCGCGGCAGATCCTCGCGGCCTGTGGCGTGAAGGGCGGCCTCATCGTCCACGTCGGCTGTGGCGACGGCAGGCTGACCGCAGCGCTCCACGCCAGCGACAGCTTCCTCGTGCAGGGGCTGGACGCCGACGCCGCCAGCGTCGCGAAGGCGCGCGCCCACGTCCGCTCGCTCGGTCTCTACGGCCCCGTGGCCATCGATCGTCTCTATGGCAGGACACTGCCCTACGCCGATGGCCTCGTGAACCTGGTGGTGATGGACGCGCCGGCGCGGGTGCCGATGGCCGAGGTGATGCGCGTCCTGGCGCCCAACGGCGTGGCCTATGTCAATGCCGGCGGCTGGCAGAAGACGGTGAAGCCGCGGCCGAAGGACATCG
>CAZDNN010000174.1:4355-11161 GCA_964506385.1 uncultured Planctomycetota bacterium | reverse complement strand
TCGCGGGCCCGCTCGGCTCTTCATCTGTGTCCATCCGTGTTCATCTGTGGTTCCGTCCTCCTCCTCCCGTTCCGCTCCGCTTGGCGGACGGGATGGTCGCTGGCGGCCGGCTCGGCCGGAGCCTCGCCCTCCCTCTGCATCCGCGTTCATCCGCCTTCGCTGAAGCTCCGGCGGACAGGTCTGTGGCTGCGTGCTCTTGGTTCCGGGTTCGCGGTTCCAGGCACCTGGTGTGTGATCGGCATTCGTGTCGATTCGTGGCTCGCCCTCCTCTCCGCACCCTTGGCGCCCTTGGCGTCCTTGGCGGTGCACCGACTTCCCTCCTCCCTTTTCTCGGTGCCCTCTGCGCCTCTGTGGCCGATCCCATCCGCGTTCATCCGCGGCCATGGGCGTAATCTGCGGACCTGGCGATCGGGTTGCAGGTTTCGGGTTGCGGAGGTCGGGCTTGGCCGGGGCCTCGCCCTCTCGGCTTCCGCAGCGCTGTCGCTGGCCGGGCAGCAGGGCTTCGTGGCGGTGGCGGGCGAGGGTGAGCCAGTCGGCAGTCGCCAGCGGCAGTCGGCGCTGGGACAGCGGGCGCGCGGGGGTGGGAGCGTCCGGGGCTGGCGCGCGGCATTCGAGGGCCGAAAACGCCCTAAGTGTATATGTGAGCGTTAGTTGCGTCCAGCAGCAGCGCCGGAGTCCGATTCGCCGCGGTGGGTAAGCGGTGGAAAACCAGTGGGTGTCAGGGGGGCTAGAGACCGATGCGTGAGCGGAATTCGGGGAGGCCGCGGATGCCGAGATTGAGGTGGAAGAGGGCGCCGGCACCAGGGCCTTCGTCAGGCCCGCCGCCGCCTGCGGTGGTGACGTAAATGTCGGTGTAGTCAGGACCTCCGAAGGTGAGGCTGGAGACTTTCTTGCAGGGGAAGGCGATCTCGCGGTCAAGTTCGCCATCGGAAGTGTAGCGGACCAAACGACTTCCGTCCCAGCGGGCACCCCAGACGAAGCCGTCGGCGTCCACGGTCATGCCGTCGGGGACGCCGCTGCCTTCGGCGACCTCGGCGAAGGGACGGCGATTGGTGAGGGCGGCGGTGGCCTGGTCGTAGTCGCAGATGTCGATGCGGCCGCTCCGTGAGTCCGTGTAGTACATGGACTTGTGGTCGGGGGTGAAGCCCATGCCGTTGGAGGTGCCGACGCCCTCGAAGACGGTGGTGAGCGAGAGGTCGGGGTCGAGGCGGTAGAGGCGGCCAGGGCGGTGGGGTGGGGACATGGTGCCGGCGAAGACGCGGCCCTCGGGGTCGGCGATGACGTCGTTGAAGCGGTTGTCCTGCTCGTCGGGCAGGGATTCGATGAGTGTCTCTAAAGTGCCGTCGTTCCAGGACTTGACGGCTCCTCCGGCCATGAAGAGGAGTAGGGTGCCGTCGGCCTGTAGGGTGAATCCGCCGATGGCGCGGTCGGCCTGGAGGCAGAGCTGGTGGTGGCCGGTGGCGGGGTCGTAGCGGTAGAGCTTGCCCGGTGGGATGTCGAGCCAGTAGAGGCGTTGGTGGTCGGGGTGCCAGAGGGGGTTTTCGCCGGTGTGGCAGGCGCAGTCGGCGATGAGCTTGGGCTCCACGGGTCGGCTCCCTTGGTTAGCTGTGGCGTGAGGCGGGTTGTGTGTGGGCTCACTATAGGCAGGTGTGGGCGGGGTGTCAACTTGTGGAGAGCGCCAAAGGCGGTGGGGAAGTCCTGAAATTCGCTTGACACGGGGATTGTGGTCGCAGTATAGTCGCGCGACCACTCCCGCCGGGCCGGGGGAGAGGGTGTGGAGGTGAGCGGGGAGGGTGCTCGTTGCAGACGCGGCCAGCGGCTCGCCGGATCCGTGGTCGGCTCCGATTGGGTGGGTCGGCGCTCGGGTGGGCAGAGCGCTCTGGCGGCGGGGCGTGCTGGCGGGGGCGCCCGTGCCGGGAGGCGTGCCGGGGCCGCACAGACGGGGGACATAATTCCATGATCGGCTGCACGAGGCGGATGGCGTGGGCGGTGGCGTTGGCGGCTGTCGGGGTGCTGGCATCGGGCCTGGCCGATGCGGGTGCTGCGGGGTCGGCTGCGTTCCAGGTAACCGCGTTCAAGGTGCTCTACGGCGGGTCGGAGGATCCTGAGCACGCCTTGCACGGCGGGCATCCCGGGCTGCCGACGCTTGGGGACGTGGGGGCGCTGCCGATCTCGCTGGGGGAGGCGGCTGACGGCTACGTGGCGCCGGGTGAGGGCGCCGGGTCGGTGACGATCCGACTGTCCGAGCCTTCGACATATCCGAAGAAGAGGTTCTACGCGGGGGCGATCCGCAGCATCAGCCGTCAGGTGCTCGCGCTGTTCCAGCGGCGGGGGCTTGCGGGTGTCTTCGTGGCGCCGCATCCCGAGGACATCATCGAGGAGCGGACGCGGGATGCCGAGGGCAGGGTGCAGGTGAGCCTGTCGGACCGGCGTCCCAAGGGCCGGACTGAGTTGCGCATAGCGATCTGGGTAGGTGCGGTGACGGAGGTGCGGACGCTGGCGTCCGGCGACCGTGTCCCGAAGGAGGCCCGGGTGAATAACCCGAGGCACGCTGCAATCCGCGCGGGCTCGCCAGTGGGTCCTCCGAGCGACGACGCGCCGTTCCGCGACGTGCTGCTGCGGCGCGAGCGGCTCCAGCGCTACGTCTACTACCTGAGCCGCCACCCGAGCCGGCGGGTGGACGTGGCGTTGTCGGCAGGCGAGCAGCCTGGGGCGATGGTGCTCGACTACCTGGTCACCGAGAGCAAGCCGTGGTATGCCTACCTCCAGGTCTCCGACACGGGGACGCAGTACACGGACCGCTGGCGCCAGCGGGTCGGCTTCGTGCACAACCAGTTGACGGGCAACGACGACATCCTGTCGTTCGACTACGTGACGACGGCCATGGACGAGACGAACATGGTGCTGCTGTCGTACGAAGCGCCTTTCTTCGGCATGCCGCGGCTGCGGTGGCGGGCCTACGGCTCGTGGAGCGAGTATGAGGCGTCGGACGTGGGCCTGGCCCGCGAGGAGTTCGAGGGGGAGACGTGGACGGCGGGCGGGGAGGTCATCGGGAACGTCTTCCAGCGCGGCCGGCTGTTCGTGGACGCCGTGGGGGGCGTGCGGTGGGAAGATCACGAGGTGGACGACAGGTCGATGGGCGTCACGGGCCGGGTGAACCTGTGGGTCCCGTACGCCGGCTTCCGCTTCGACCGGCTGACGGAGACGGCGAGCACCTGGGGCTCGGTGATCCTCGAGTACGCCCGCCCGCACGACTCGCATGAGGAGCTGACGGAGCTCGGGCGCATCTTCCCCGACAACGACTGGGCGATCCTCAAGTTCGACCTCCAGCAGTCCGTCTACCTCGAGCCGTTGCTCAACCCTGCCGCCTGGGAGGACCCGAGCACGCCGCAGAGCTCGACCCTGGCGCACGAGCTGTTCTTCGCGGTCCGGGGCCAGCGCGATCTCGGCTCGCGGTCCATCCCGCAGCACCAGCACACCCTCGGCGGCCTCTACACGGTGCGCGGCTATCCCGAGTCGCTCCTGGCCGGGGACTCGTGCACCGTGGCGACGTTCGAGTACCGCTTCCACGTGCCGCGGCTGTTCCCGCCGCCGCCGGCCCGCAAGAGCCCGGTCTTCGGCACGCCGTTCAAGTGGGCGCCGCAGCAGGTCTACGGCCGGCCCGACTGGGACCTGATTCTCCGGTGCTTCTACGACGTGGGCCGCGTGACGAGCGTCCGTGCGCAGACCTTCGAGGTGGAGGATACGCTGCGGGGCGCCGGGGTGGGGGTCGAGGTCCGGGTCAAGCAGTACATCACGGTCCGCTGCGACTACGCGGTGGCGCTCGAAGACGTGGCGACGGCGAGCCGCCGCGTCAACTCGGGCAACAACGAGATTCACACGGTCGTCACCATCTCCTTCTGAGCGCGGTGACGCCTGGCGAGGGCAAGCATACTTTCGGAGGACAGTGACGATGGGATCCAGGAGAAGGGACGTCCCGGTCCGCACCCCCATACTGAGAGCCATGAGCGTCGTGCTGGTGGCCGCGACGGCCGGCGCGGTGGCGCTGGGCGGCCCGGTGGGCGAGGAGGTCGTCCACGGCAGCGCGCAGTTCGCGCGGGAGGGGAACCTGACGACGATTCACGCCGCGGACAAGACGATCATCCACTACCAGAGCTTCGACATCGCGCGGCCCGAGACCGTGCGCTTCGTCCAGCCGGGTGAGACAGCTACCGTGCTCAACCGCATCCTAGGCGCGGCCCCGACCCAGATCGACGGCACGCTCAGGGCCAACGGCATCGTCTATTTCGTCAACCCCGCGGGCGTGCGGTTCGGCCAGGGCGCCGTGGTGGACGTCGGGCAGATCGTGGCGGCGGCAGGGAAGATGAGCGACGCCGACTTCCTCGCCGGCGTCAACCGCTTCACCGACCTCGCGGGCGAGGTGGTGAACTACGGGAGGATCACCGGCGGGTCGGTGACCCTCGCGGGGCGCGCCGTGGCGAACTACGGCTCGATCGTCGCCGAGCGCGGCACGGTCGCCATGGTGGCGGGCGACGAGGTGATGCTCACGCAGCTCGGCAGCCAGATGCTGGTGACCGTGAGCGGCGGGGGAGGGGAGGGGCCTGGGGTCGAGAACGCCGGCGAGGTGGTCGCCCACAGCGCGGCGGTGCTCGGCGCAGGCGACATGTTCTCGCTGGCGGTCAAGAACGCCGGCACCGTCAAGGCGAAGAGCATCACCGTCCAGGGCGCGGCCGAGGGCAGCGGCGCGCTGGAGGCTGAGGAACTGACCGTGAACGCCACGGCTGGCGCCGACGCCATGGCTCTGCGCGCCAGCGGCGACGGTATCGCGATCGACCTCAACGGTGCGACGCTGTCGGCCTCGACCCCCGGCCAGCTCACCGTCAACGCCGGCGGCGGCGACGACACGCTGACCGTGGACACGTCGCTCGGCAACCCCATCCCGGCCGGGGGCCTCTTCTACAACGGCCAGGACAACGTCACGGCGACCGGCGACAGCCTGGTGCTCACCGGCTCCGTCGCGTCGGTGGGCTACCTGTTCACGGGGCCCACCGACGGGGCGATCACCCTCGACGGCGCGACCATCAGCTACACCGGCCTCGAGCCCATCGTGGACACCGCGGTCGCCGGCACCCTCACCATCAACGGCACGGCGGCCGCCAACACGATCTCCATGACCGACGGCCCCGGCTCGGGCGGCTTCACCACCTCCCTCGTCCAGATCGACGCCTTCGAGTCCATCGAGTTCGCAAACAAGACCACCGTCATCATCAATGGCGACGACGGGGCCGACAGCTTCAGCATCAACAACCCGAACATCGCCGACGGGATGACCACCCTCGAGCTCCAGGGCGGCGCCGACGCCGACGCAGCCACCGTGACGGCGCTCGGCAGCGTCGGCACCCCGCTGGCCGCCGCCGACTTCAACGTCGAGACCGTCAACCTCGCTGGCCCCATCTACGCCACCGCCCTCGCGGGCATCGCCACCGCGGCCAACGTGCAGAACAACACGGCGAGCATCCAGGACGCCATCGACGTCCTGGCGGCGACCGGCGGCACCGTCACGGTCGCCGACGGCACCTACACCTAGGACCTCGTCGTCAACAAGCCAGACGTGCTGCTTCGGTCCGAGAACGGCCGTGGCTCCACCACCCTCCAGCTCATCGACGGCGTGGGCATCGACATCCAGGGCGGCGGCGACGGCTTCACCCTCGGGGGCGCCGACGGACACGGCTTCACCCTCCTCAGCGGCGCCGGCACCACCTTCCTCGTCCAGCTCACCAACCGCCCCGATGGCGTGACCGTCTCGTGGAACGCGCTGAACCTCACGGGCAACGCCTCGCAGGGCATCTCCATCGGCAGCGCCGGCGCCAGCGCGCTGACGATCCAGGAGAACACCTTCGTGGCGGAGCTCGGCGACGGCTGCATCTGGGGGCCGCTCGTCGAGGACGTGCGGGCGCTCGACAACGACTTCACCGGCCCGTCGGCCGACCCCGCCAGCGGCTATGCCATCCAGTTCAGCGGCGTCACCGCCGACACCCTCGCCCAATCGCAGATCACCGGCAACACGGTCACCGACGTTGCCAACGGCATCCTGATCTCCAACGGCCCGGGCACCTCCGCGCTGCTCATTGACGGCAACACCCTGACCGACTGCACCAACGGCATCCGCTTCGCCCAGTACAGCCCTGGCTCCAACGGCGACATGACGACCGTGACGGTCACGAACAACACCCTCGACGACTGCGCCGTCGGCGTGCGGGTGGGCGACGGCGCGAACGTGCTGGCGAGCAACTTCACCATCCAGAACAACACTTTCACCACCAACGGCGTCGGCCTGCGCAGCGACCACGCCACCGAGGTGGTCGCCCTCGACCACAACGACTTCAGCGGCAGCACCACCTTCGCCGTCCAGGCCAACGGCGCCGCCGCCGTGGACGCCGAGGACAACTGGTGGGATTCGGTGAACGGCCCGACCCACGACTCCAACACCTTCAACGTCGCCAGCCAGGGCGAGCCCGTGAGCGACAACGTGGACTTCACTCCCTGGCTCGACGCCGCGTTCGCCACCGGCAGCCCCTTCGGCCCCATCCACAACACCACTCAGGACACCTACCACGCCAGCTTCCAGGACGCCATCGACAACGCCGTCGCCGGCGACACGATCGAAGCGACCGACGGCGTGTTCACCGAGGACTTCACCGCCAACACCAGCGGCCTCACCGTCCGCTCGGAGAACGGCCTCGGCTCGACGACCCTCCAGCTCATCGACGGCGTGGGCATCGACATCCAGGGCGGCGGCGACGGCT
>CAZDNN010000174.1:0-4255 GCA_964506385.1 uncultured Planctomycetota bacterium | reverse complement strand
CGGCGCCGCCGCCGTGGACGCCGAGGACAACTGGTGGGATTCGGTGAACGGCCCGGCCCACGACTCCAACACCTTCAACGTCGCCAGCCAGGGCGAGCCCGTCGGCGACAACGTGGACTTCACTCCCTGGCTCGACGCCGCCTTCAACGCCCCAGGCGCCAGCTTCGCCCCCGTGCACAACCTCACTCAGGGCACCACCTATGCCTCTATCCAGGCCGCCAACGACGCGGCCAACCCCGCCGGCGGCGACCTGATAGACCTGCGCAACATCGACCCCGACACCGCTGTCTTCACCGAGGACATTGCCACCGACAGGGGCCTCACCATCCAACTCGCCACCGGCCCCGTGCAGATCGACGGCACCGTCACCGTCGGCGACGACCTGGCCGTCACAGGCAGCCAGGACATCACGTTCACCGACACCATCCTCGGCGCCGCCGACGGCACGGCCGACCTGACCATCGCCCTCGGCGCCGCCGACGTCACATTCACCGACGCCGTCGGCACCCCGGGCGCCCGACTCGACGATTTCGCCTGCGGCACGACCGGCAACATCGCCTTCTCCGTCAGCGCCGGCAACCTCGCCAACACCGTCACCGTCCACTCCGCAGGCGACACGACCCTCGGCAGCGACGTCGCGGCCCCGCAGGACCGCGCCACCATCTGGGCGGACTGCACCCTCGACGTCCAGGCCGGTGGCAACATCACTGTCGGCAACCACCACGTCGTCAGCGTCCCCTATTCCGCCGGGGTGAGCACCCTCAACCTCACCACCCCCGGCACCCTGACCGTCTCGGACCTGAACGCGGGGACGCTGAATCTCGTGGCCGACACGGTCCAGGTATGGGCGCGGGAGGGCACGACGATCCTGCGGGCCGACGGCTCCTTCGAGCGGGACTTCGGCACCCAGCTCGTCGGCCTCGACGCCTTCAACGCGACCGTGGGCACCTGGCAGGTGCTCGGCGGCGGCATCGCGCCGACCCTCGCCATGCGCGACTCCGCGCCGCCCGTCACCCCCGCCGGCTTCAACCTCGGCCTCCTGCGGCTCCGGGGCGGCGCGGCGGATGCCGAGCTCGTCGGCACGGCCCCCGCGGGCGTCGTGCTCGACCTGATCGCCGACCCGGCGAACCTCGATGTCGGGACGATCTTCGCGTCCGTGATCCCCCGGCTCGAGGAAGTCGAGGTCATCCCCGACGAGGTCGGGCTCTCCGCCGCCCTCCGCGAGCTGCTCGAGCAGCTCGGCATCTTCGCCCGCGACCCCGGCGGCGGCGAGCGCACCCGCGGCATCTTCAACGACCTCATCGCCAAGCCGCCCAGCGAGTGGCGGCCCGACGACCACCAGGTCGCCACGGTACGCCTCGACCCCGAGTTGACCCGCCGCGCCGTCGATCTCTACCGCGATGCCTTCTGGCGCGGCGACAAGTACCTCGCCAGCGAGCTCAGAGGCATCCTCGAGAAGGCACTCGCCCTCTACCGCCAGAAGCACAAAGGCCAGAAGTTCGATCCCGCCGCCTTCCGCCGCTTCCTGGAAACCGAAGCAGCCGCCACAGAGGCACGCGACCTCATCCACCGCCTCGCCCGGCTATTCCGCATCCTCGACCAGCTCGGCCTCAACCCCCAGGAGCAGCGGATCTCCGAGAGCATCATCGTCCGGGACATCATCCCGCGGGGCCTCAGCAGCCGCGACCTCATCGGCACCATCGAGGCCGGCGGCCCGCCAGCAGAGGAGTGACCATGGCTCTCATCGACATCGACGCGCTGACCGCGGACGTCTCGCCCGACGCGCCCTGCGGCGAGAACCTGATCTACGATGCCGCGTTCCTCGAGCTCGACCGACTGGCGCAGGGCACCCCCGAGCAGGTGATGGGCGACGATGTGATCGCCGCCGAAGAGCCCGACTGGGCCGACGTGGCGAGCCGCGCCGTGGAACTGCTCGGCCGAAGCCACGACCTGCGGGTCACCATGTACCTCATCCTCGCCGCCCTTCGCCTCGAGGGCCTTCCCGGCCTGCGCGACGGCCTGGCCCTCCTCCGCCGCCTTCTCGAAACCCAGTGGGAGGGCCTCTACCCGCGGCTCGACCCTGAGGACGGCAACGACCCGACCGAGCGGATGAACATCCTCGAGAGCATCGCACAGCCGGAAGGCAGCTTCGGCGACCCAGTGCGCTTCATCCGGCGGCTTCGCGAGGCGCCGCTGACCAACTCGCGCCAGCTCGGGCGGCTGAGCCACCGCGACGTGCAGATCGCATGCGGCGAGGTCGCGTGGCCCGAGGACGCCGAGGGCGAGCCACCCACCCTCGCTCTCATCCAGGCCGCCTTCGAGGACACCGAGAGCGACTGGCTCCAGGCCCAGGCGGCGGCCGCCGCGGAAGCGGTCGAGCACATCGAGGCGATCGATCAGTTCCTCGTGGCGGCAGTCGGCGCCGACCAGGCGGCGCAGCTCGACCCATTCAAGGCGGCACTCGGCGAAGTGAGCGCCGTGCTCGCCGAGCAACTCGGGCGGCGGGGCTACAGCGCGCCCGGAGCGGCCGAGGCCGCGGAAGACACCGCAGGCGCCGCCGCGGCTGCCGGACCGCCGCGCCAGCCCCTCAGAGGCGAGATCACAGGGCCGGACGACGTGGTCAGAGCGCTGGACAGGATTTGCAGGTACTACGAGACCCACGAGCCGTCCAGCCCCGTGCCACTGCTGCTGCGACGGGCCAAGCGCCTCGTCTCCAAGAGCTTCGTCGAAGTCATCCAGGAACTGTCGCCGCAGGCGATGCAGCAAATAGAATTGATCGCGGGCATTGACAGCGGCGCGCAACCGCAGTAGAATCAAGGCCACTTGGAGGAGGTCACTGCTCAACGAGACGGATTCCTTCCCCGCCCCTTCAAAGGGAGACACGCCGATGGCCAAGCGCGAGAGCAGTCAGAAATTCATCGCGCGGAACCGCGCGCCGCGCGTGCAAATCGAGTACGACCTCGAGCTCTACGGCGCCGAGAAGACGATCAACCTGCCGTTCGTCATGGCCGTCATGGCCGACCTGAGCGGCAAGCCCGAGGACGGGCTGCCGGCGGTGGACGATCGGAAGTTCGTCGAGATCGACGTGGACAACTTCGACGAGCGCCTGCGGGCAGCGAAGCCCCGCGTCGCCTTCCAGGTGCCCAACACCCTCACCGGCGAGGGCAACATCAGCGTGGACATCACGTTCGAGTCCATGGACGACTTCAGCCCCGCCGCAGTGGCCCGCAAGGTGGACGCGCTGAACAAGCTCCTCACCGCCCGCACCGAGCTCGCCAACCTGCTCACGTACATGGACGGCAAGAGCGGCGCCGAGCAGCTCGTCGCGCAGTTGCTCCAGGACCCGACCCTGCTGCGGGCTCTGGGCTCGGCGCCGAAGCCCGGAGCCGACACGGCTGAGACCAGCGAGGAGGAGAGTTCCGATGGCTGATCCGAACGAACAGGCCCAAGCCCCCCAGGCCGCAGCCGCCGAGGAGGAAGTTAGCGAGTTCGAGGCCCTCCTTCACAAGGAGTTCAAGCCCAGGACCGACCGCCGCCGCGAGGAGATCGAGGCCGCCGTCCGCACCCTCGCCGAAGAAGCCCTCGCCGCCACCCAACTCGTCTCCGACGACGCCGTCCGCTCCATCGAGGCCATCATCGCCGAGATCGACCGCAAGCTCTCCGAGCAACTCAACCTCATCCTGCACCACGACGAGTTCCGACGCCTCGAGGGCACGTGGCGCGGCCTCCAGCACCTCGTGGAGAATACTGAGACCGACGAGACACTCAAGATCCGCGTCCTCAACATCTCCAAGCGCGACGTCGCCCGCACCCTCCGCAAGTACAAGGGCGTCAAGTGGGACCAGAGCCCGCTGTTCAAGAAGCTCTATGAGGAAGAGTACGGCACCCCCGGCGGCGAGCCGTACGGCTGCATCATCGGCGACTACTTCTTCGATCATAGCCCGCCGGACGTCGAGATCCTCGCCGGCATGGCTCAGATCGCCGCGGCGGCCCACGCCCCATTCATCGCCGCCGCACAGCCCACCCTGATGAACATGGAGTCCTGGCAGGAACTCGGCGACCCGCGGGACCTCACCAAGATCTTCCAGACCGCCGAGTACGCCCCCTGGCGCTCCCTGCGTCAGAGCGAGGACTCCCGCTACATCGGCCTCACCATGCCCCGCTACCTCGGCAGGCTCCCCTACGGCTCGCAGACCGACCCCGTCGAGGAGTTCGACTTCGAGGAAGACACCGAGGGCGCCGACCACTCGAAGTA
>CAZDNN010000173.1:0-11195 GCA_964506385.1 uncultured Planctomycetota bacterium | reverse complement strand
ATCTCAACGACGTCCTCACCACCTACGACCCGCTGACCGGCCACAAGATCTGGTCCGTCGCCAGCGTCGGGAAGGCCACCGCGCTGAAGTACTCGCCCGATGGGAAGCTGCTCGCCATCGCCCGGAGCAGACCGGAGAGCGAGGTATCGTTTCTCCACGCTGCTACGGGAAAGCAGGTCGCCGCGATCGCCGGACATCCCCCTACTGCGATCGCGCTGGCCTTCTCACCACAGGGCCGCGTCCTCGCTACCGGGGGCAACGACCGCATCATCAGGCTCTGGGACGTCGCGACCTGTCGCGCGCTCGCCCAACTGCGAGGCCATCGCGGCCAGATCGATGCCGTGGTCTTCTCGCCCGACGGCCGCACCCTCGCCTCGGGCAGCTATGACAAGTCGATTCGCCTGTGGGATGTGAGCGAGCACGCCGCGGGGGACTGAGTCCTGGCACAGAGTCTGAGGCTGAGTCTGCGAATCGGGGGACATCGACGAGCAAGCCTGTCAAGCCGGAAGCGGGGCGCAGAACCGACTTCCGACTTCGACCTCGGAGAAGAGCCGTCTCAGTGCGGCCGGTTGGCGATGCTGAGCAGCTCGCCGCCGCCGTCCCCCAGCTCGACCTGCACGATCGTAGAGGCGCCTTCCGTCCGCGTGGGGTGCGCGACCCACTTCGCCGACGCCTTGTCCATTCGCTGGACCTTCACGCCCGCGCCCGTGATCGTGAGCGTTGCGGCCTGGGGGTGGAAGGCGTCGCGGTTGGCGACCAGCAGGTAGTCCACGCGCTCGGCACCGCTCTTGGCGGCGAAGACCCCCACGAGCACCTCCTTGCCTTCGAGCTTGAGCCAGGCATCCTCCGGCGCGGCGGCGCAGCCGGCCGGCAGCGGCGGGACGTGGTAGACGGCAGTGCAGCGGGTCGTCTTGAAGACCGGCGAGTAGGCGTTGATGGCGGCGTTGAGCCGGCGGAGCTCCTCGCCGTAGGCGTTGGGGGCCGGCACGCCGCGCCCGTCGCGTCGGTTCGTGTCGAAGATGGCGCCGCCCATGCGATAGCCGCGGACGCCGTAGGCCAGGCAGGTGTAGACCGTCTGCCGCGTCTTGCGCATGTCCTCGGGCCGGACCTCGACGATGCGGCAGACGGGCACGTCGCCGTTGGCGACGGAGGCCCGCCGATACTGCTCGAGCAGCGCGAAGTGCATGTGCGGGCTCCGGCCGCCGTCCCAGTGGTAGTGGTAGTACTCCAGGACGCGCCCCCGCACGACAGGGCAGAAGGCGTCGATGCCGCCCCACAGCGCCCGCATCGTGAAGACGGCCGGGTGGTGCGGATCGCCCTTGTAGCACACCGTCTCCAGGCTGGCCCACGAGGCCCACTTGCCTGGCGGAATGCGGTCGGAGAGGTAGTAGCAGAGGACGGCCTTGTTGTCCTTGTACTTCGGCGGGATCGTGGGGGACTCGTGGGGCCAGATGAATACGAAGGCGCGCAGCCCGAGCCGGGCGACCTGGTCGATCTGGAACTCGGCGACGCCCACGGCGCGGAACCCGGCCTCCTTCACGGCGACGGGGTACGTCGCGTCCTTGCCCCAGTTGTGGCCGTGGTAGATGGAGATGGCGCCTGGCCAGTCCACGCCCTTCATCTTGTCGGCGGTCGTCGGCCCGGGCTCGGGCTTGTGCAGTGGCTCGGCCGGCGCGGCGGCGCCGTGCGGGCGGATCTTGACGAACCACTCGCCGAGGGCACCCTGCGGGCCGAACAGCAGCTCGACATGGTACCGGCCCGGCGGAAGCCCGTTCTTGACGATGTCGCGGGGCGCTCGGAACGAGGGATTCGTTGACCCGAAGGCAACCTCCGCGACTTTGCCGTCCGCGGCGATCGAGCGCAGCTTCTTGAACTCCGCGGCGTCGCTGACCACGGCGATGTCGAAGGGCTTGCGGCCCGTGACCTCGAACACGAAGGCGTCCGCGTCGTCCACGGCGTCGATGCCCGTGCCCCGCACCACGTGCACGCCGGGCTGGCGGATCGTGAAGGCCGGCTTGGCGTCGGGCTTCGTCCAGCCGAAGTCGCCCTGCTTGGCTTCGTCGTGGAGGACCGTCTCCCCGGCCGGCGCAATGCGCCGCGGAGGCGCGCAGGCGGCGGCGAGAGCCACAGTCAGAGGAAGGGGCAGGAACAGCAAGTGTCGCATCGGCATCCTCCAGCCGCGATGAAGCCGCAAGTGTGCACGCCTGTCGAGCCCGGCCACGCCGAGACGGTAGCGCCGCGGCTCGCCCCCGTCAAGCGGACGACGGGGGACTCGCGCCGCTTGCGGGACGGCCTGCGGCGGCCTACAATGTGACGCGTCGGCTGGGGAGACGACCCGGCATCGGAGGATCGACGATGGCCGATGACACGCGACGAGCGTTCCTGGGCAAGGCGGGAGCAGGCGCGGCGGCGATCGCGTGGGCGGGCGCGACGAACGTCCTGGGGGCGAACGAGAAGGTCAACGTCGGGCTCATCGGCTGCGGCGGCCGCGGCAACGGCGTGGCCCAGCAGATGGGCGGCGTCACCTGGGTCTGCGACCCCGACAAGGGGCGCCTCGGCAGCTCGGCAAACCGCCAGAAGGTCAAGCCCGACCACGCGGTGACCGATCTGCGGCGGATGCTCGACGACAAGGACCTCGATGCCGTCATCATCGCGACCTGCGACCACTGGCACGCCCCCGCAGGCCTCCTGGCCATGGAGGCGGGCAAGCACGCCTACATCGAGAAGCCGATCAGCCACAACTACCGCGAGAGCCAGCTCCTCGTCGAGGCCGCCAGGCGCACCAGGCGCGTCGTCCAGCACGGCACCCAGAGCCGCTCGACCCAGGTCGTCGCCGACGCCATGGCGATGCTCCGCGAGGGCGTCATCGGCACCGTCTTGATGGCCAAGGCCTGGAACATCCAGCGGCGGCGCAACATCGGCCACGGCAAGCCATCGGACCCGCCCAGGAATCTCGACTACGACACCTGGGTCGGCCCCGCCGAGATGGTGCCCTACCACAGCAACCGCCTCCACTACAACTGGCACTGGCTCTACAACTTCGGCACCGGCGACATGGGCAACGACGGGACCCACGAGATCGACTACGCCCGCTGGGGCCTCGGCGTGGACACCTTGCCCACCCGCGTCGGTGGCCTCGGCACCAAGCTCTTCTTCGACGACGACCAGGAGTTTCCCGACACGATGACTGTCGTCTTCGACTACCCGGGGGACGACACGGTGGGCACCCGCCGCCAGCTCATCTTCGAGATGCGCATCTGGTCGCCTACGCGGCCATACGGCATCGACAACGGCTCGGAGTTCTACGGCACGGAGGGCCGCCTGGCGGTGAGCAAGCGCGGCTGGATCGAGGTCTACGACAGGAAGAACAAGAAGATCGACGCCAAGCCCAAGGCGCCGCCGAAGCTGCTCGGCCACCAGGCCGACTTCCTCGACGCCATCCGCACAGGCCGAACGCCGAACGCCGACGTCGAGACGGCCCACCGCAGCGTCGCCCTCGTGCACCTGGGCAACATCGCCTGCCGCCTCCGCCGCGGCTTCGCCTTCGACCCCAAGGCCGAGCAGATCGTCGGCGACGACGAGGCCAACGCCCTCCTCAAGCGGCGCTACCGCAAGGAAGGCCACTGGGCCGTCCCCAAAGGCGTCTGAGCCGCGGCGCGGCAACGGTGACACGCCCCCGGTTTGACGGGCTCGCCGCTCAGCCGCCTTCCGACAATGTTCTGCGCCACGATGGCGGCAAAGCAGCCCCGTCAGGGGCGAGCGGACCGTAGCCCGCCGACCGGCGGGCCGGAGGATTGCGCGGAGAGAAACCGGGGGCGTATCACCCGACAACGCGCTTGACTCTCCGCCCCAGAGCGCGTATGCTAGTGGGCGAGGAGTGCGATGACGTGAGTTATCTCTGCCTGCTACTGGCTCTAGTGGTCGGTGTTATGAGCACCGTCGCGCGGCGCGCGGCGGTGGTTGTGGCGCCGGTCCGCGTGCCGGGCAGCAGGTAGGCCTCCAAGACGACAGACTGAGAGCCAACCGACCCGCTGCCCGACCCGGGACAGCGGGTTTTTCTGTGGCCCAGGACAATCCGGCGCTGGAAGACCAATGCCCCGCACCTTCGACAGAGGAGTCCTTCGATGGAAACGACCGGCTCACACATCCTGATTGACGCCCTCCGCCACGAGGGCGTGGACACGATCTTCGGCTACCCAGGGGCGGCGATCATCCCTGTCCTCGACCGGCTCTACGACGGCCCCATCCGCTTTGTCCTCACCCGCCACGAGCAGGGCGCCGCGCACATGGCCGACGGCTACGCCCGAGCCAGCGGCCGCGTCGGCGTGTGCATGGCCACCTCAGGCCCCGGAGCGACCAACCTCACCACAGGCATCGCCACCGCCCACATGGACTCCATCCCGCTCGTTGCCATCACTGGGCAGGTCCGGACCCACCTGATCGGGAACGACGCCTTCCAGGAGGCGGACGTCACGGGCCTCATGCGCCCCATCGCCAAGCACGCCTACCTGGTGAGGGACGTCCGCGATCTCGCCCGCATCGTCCGCCAGGCATTTCACATCGCCCGCACGGGCCGGCCCGGGCCTGTCGTCATCGACCTCCCTGTGGACGTGACGACGGCCAAGCACCATGGGCCCGTCAGCCGCGAGCTCCGACTGCCCGGCTACAAGCCGAACACCAACGGCCACGCCCGCCAGATCCAGCGTGCCGCCGAGGCCATCAACGCCGCCGAGAGGCCCGTCGTATACGCAGGGGGCGGGGTCATCGCCTCCGGCGCATCGGCCCAGCTCTCCGCACTGGCGGAGGCCGGCCGCCTGCCGGTGACGACCACGCTCATGGGCCTGGGCGGCTTCCCCGGCGACCATCCGCTCTGGCTCGGCATGCTCGGCATGCACGGCACCCCCACCGCCAACCACGCGATCATGGGCTCCGACCTCATCGTCGCCGTCGGCGCGCGGTTCGACGACCGCGTGACGGGGCGGCTCGACGCCTTCGCGCCCGACGCCCGCATCGTCCACATCGACATCGACCCGTCGTCGATCAGCAAGAACATCCGGGTCCACATCCCCGTCGTGGGCGACGCCGCGGCCATCCTCGGCAGGCTGGCGCCCCAGGTGCGCGACCTGCCCCGCGAGCCCTGGCACCGCCAGATCGCCGCCTGGCGCGAACAGCATCCCGTCGCCTACCGCAACGGCGGCAGCGCCATCAAGCCCCAGGCCGTCATCGAGGAACTGCGCCGCCTCAGCCCCGACGACGCCGTCATCGCGACCGACGTCGGCCAGCACCAGATGTGGACCGCCCTCTTCTACACCTTCCGCCAGCCCAGGACGCTCCTGACCTCTGGCGGCCTCGGGACCATGGGCTACGGCTTCCCCGCCGCCCTCGGCGCACAGGTCGCCTGCCCCGGCCGCCTCGTCGTGTGCATCGCGGGGGACGGCTCGTTCCAGATGAACATGCAGGAGCTGACCACCGCCGCCGCCCACAAGCTGCCCGTGAAGATCGTCATCCTGAACAACGGGCACCTCGGGATGGTCCGCCAGTGGCAGGAGCTCTTCTACGACCGCCGCTACAGCCAGACCGTCCTCGCACGCAACCCCGACTTCGTCCTGCTCGCCGAGGCCTGCGGCGTCACGGGCTTCCGCGTCGAGGAGCGGGCCGACCTGCCGGGCGCGCTCGAACAGACCCTCGCGGCCGAAGGCCCCGCGCTGCTCGACGTGCGCATCGAGCCCGAGGAGAACGTCTTCCCCATGGTCCCCGCCGGCGCGGCCATCAACCAGATGATCGGCGGCATGGCCTGACCGGCCAGCGTCGGGCGCCACGCCGAGACTCGTTCGGGCGTACTCCCCAACCGACCCGCTTGCATGGCCAGCGGCGCCGACTACAATCGGATGTCAGGAACTCTGCTGCCCCTCACCCACGGAGGACGATCATGTCTCAGACTCGCCGCGAGTTTCTCAAGCGCACGGGCGCCGGCCTGGCCGCCGCTGCCGCCCCTGCCCTGGCCCTCGCCGCGCCCAAGGGCCGGAAGCCGAACATCGTGTACATCATGTCCGACGAGCTCGGCTACTACGAGCTGGGGTGCATGGGCAACCCGAGAATCCAGACGCCGAACATCGACCGCATGGCCGCCGAGGGCATCCTGTTCACCCAGGCGCTCGCCGGCTGCTCGGTGTGCGCCCCGACCCGCTGCACCCTGATGACCGGCAAGCACATGGGCCACTGCTCGGTCCGCAGCAACCCCGGCGGCACGCCGATGCGCGAGGGCGAGGAGACCGTCGCCTCGATTCTCAAGCCGCTCGGCTATGCCACCGGCGGATTCGGCAAGTGGGGATGCGGCGGCCGCGGCTCGACCGGCGTGCCCGAGAAACACGGCTTCGACGTTTTCCTCGGCTACTACGACCAGGTCCACGCCCACACCTACTACCCGCCCTACATCGTCCGAAACAGCGAGGAGGTCCCCCTCGCCGACAACCACGGCGGCAGCAACGGCAAGACCTACTCCCACTACGTCATCTTCGACGCCGCCAAGAAGTTCATCCGCGACAACCGCGACAAGCCCTTCTTCTGCTACCTGCCCGTCACGCCGCCCCACGGCATCTTCGACATCCCCGACACCGACCCCGCCTGGCAGCTCTACAAGGACAAGGAGTGGCCCCAGGCGGCGGCCCGCTACGCCGCGATGGTCACGATGGTCGATCGCCAGGTCGGCGAGGTGCTCGCACTCCTCAAGGAGCTGGGCCTCGAGCGGGACACGATCGTCTTCTTCTGCGGCGACAACGGCGGGGCCGACTACTTCAAGTCGAAGGAGCATCCCCGCGGCTTCTTCGGCGCCAACAAGCATCCGAAGACGGGGGTGGAGTTCCGCGGCCACAAAGGCAACCTCTACGAGGGCGGGCTGCGCATCCCGATGATCGTCCACTGGCCCGGCAAGATCAAGCCCGGCCGCGTGAGCGACCTGCTGTGGTACTTCCCCGACGTCCTGCCCACCGTTGCCGAGCTGACTGGCGCCACGGCGCCGAAGGACATTGATGGGATGAGCATCGTGCCGGAGCTGCTCGGCGAGGACGCCGCCGGGCGCAAGCAGACCCAGCACGAGTTCCTCTACTGGGAGTACGGCGGCCAGACCGCCGTGCGCATGGGCAACTGGAAGGCCGTGAAGCCGCGCGGCAAGGGCGGCTGGGAGCTCTACGATCTGAGCAAGGACATCTCGGAGGCGAACAACGTCGCCGCCGACCACCCCGATATCGTGGCAAAGATGAAGGCCATCGCCGAGCGGGAGCACGTCCCCGCCGTCGAGGGCACCTTCCACGACCGCGCGCTCCACGAGCGCGACCGCCGCGCCAAGTACGGCGGCAAGCCCCGCGTCCGGCCCGCGGGCAAGGCCCACAAGCTCCCGACACAGGGCCTCATCCCCCGGAAGACGTACAAGCTCGTCCGCGTCAGCAGCGAGAACCGCAGCAACATGAAGCTCGCGGCCCACGCCTTCGACGGCGACCCCCTCACCCACTGGCACAGCCAGTTCACACCCACTCTCGAGAAGCACCCGCACGAGATCGTCATCGACCTCGGCGCCGAGCACACCATCAAAGGCTTCCGCTACCTCGCCCGCCAGGACGGCGGCTGGAACGGGGCGATCAAGGACTGCGAGTTCTGCGTCAGCAGCGACCCCAAGGCATTTGGCGAGCCCGCCGTCAAAACCAGCCTGCGCAAGGTGAAGACCCCGCAGGAAGTGACCTGCAAGCCCGTCAAGGGACGCTACATCCTCCTCCGCGCCCTCTCCGAGGTCAGCGGCGGCCCCTGGGCCACCATCGCCGAGCTCGGGATCATCGGGGAATGAGCGACGCCCTCCCGCGGGGCCCCTCCCGAACGGCAATCCGGTCACGGGACCTCAGGAAGGAGTCGATAGCCATGGCCAGAACCGTCCTGCTCGCGCTGCTCTGCCTCGTCGCGCTCGCGGGGGCAGCCATCGCCGCGGAGCCCTTCACGCCGGACTGGGGGTCGCTGGCGCAGCACGAGGCGGCGCCCAAGTGGTTCCGCGACGCCAAGTTCGGCATCTACTTCCACTGGGGCGTCTACAGCGTCCCCGCCTTCGGCAGCGAGTGGTACCCCCGCAACATGCACCTCAAGAACCGGCGGGAGTACAAGCATCACGTCGCCAAGTACGGCGACCCGACGAAGTTCGGCTACCCCGACTTCGTCCCCCACTTCAAGGCCGAGAAGTTCGACGCCGACGCGTGGGCAGACCTCTTCGTGAGGGCGGGCGCGCGCTTCGCAGGGCCCGTGGCCGAGCACCACGACGGCTTCGCCATGTGGGCCAGCAAGGTCACCCCCTGGAACGCGAAGGACATGGGCCCCAAGCGCGACATCGCCGGCGAGCTCGCCGCCGCCATCCGCAAGCGGGGAATGAAGTTCGTCGCGACCTTCCACCACGCCCGCAACAGCCTGTGGGAGCCCCAAGAGGGCAAATGGACGGGGCACTACGACGGCGTCAAGCGCAACTTCCCGACCCTGCTCGACGACCCGAAGCGGGCCATCCTCTACGGCTACATGCCACGCGAGAAGTTCCTCGACATGTGGCTCGCAAAGCTCCAGGAGGTAATCGACGGCTACCAGCCCGACCTCATCTGGTTCGACTCCTGGCTCGACCAGATCCCCGAGCAGCGCCGGAAGGCCTTCCTCGCCTACTACTTCAACAAGGCCCGCGGCTGGGGCAAGGACGTCGTGGTGACACGCAAGCAGCGGGACCTGCCTCTCGAGGTGAGCGTCGAGGACTTCGAGAAGGGGCGCCTCGACCGCCTCTCCGACCACGCCTGGCTCACCGACGACACCATCAGCAAGGGGAGCTGGTGCTACACCGAGAACCTGCGGATCAAGCCCACCGAGGAAGTCCTCCGCGTCTTCATCGACATCGTCAGCAAGAACGGCTGCCTGCTGCTCAACATCTCCCCGAAGGCCGACGGCACCATCCCCGACGACCAGCGCGAGGTGCTCCTCGGCATCGGCGCCTGGCTTGGGGCGTGCGGCGAGGCCATCTATGGCACTCGCCCCTGGGTCACCTTCGGCGAAGGCCCCACGCGGATGAAGAAGAGCGGCCACTTCGTCGGCACGGTGGCCTACACCCCCAAAGACGTCCGCTTCACCACCAAGGGCAACACCCTTTACGCCATCTTCCTCGGCGAGCCGAAGGGGAAGGCCACCATCGCCTCGCTCGCCACAGGCGCCGGCCTGTGCGGCGGCAAGGTCGAGGCCGTAACCCTCCTCGGCCACGAGGGCAAGCTCGCATTCACGCAGGACGCCACGGGCCTGCACGTGACGCTCCCGGCCAGGCTCCCGACCCAGCACGCCGCGGCGCTGAAGATCGAGGGGCTGACGATCGAGGGCTTCAAGCCCGACCTCAGCGTCCGGTTCCAGGACGGCCAGGCCGCGCTCGGTGCCTCGGCGGCCGCGCTCCACGGCCCGGGAATCCACACGGAGAGCAAGGACAACGGCCGGCCCAACATCGGCTTCTGGGACGACCCGTCCGCCTGGGTCTCGTGGGACGTCACGTTTCCGAAGCCGGGCGACTACGAGGTCCACGCCCGCATCGCCGCCACGAGGCAGGGGACCTTCGAGGTCCGGATCGGCGCCGCCAGGCTCGTCGGCAAGTCGCCCGCCACGGGCGCCTGGGACGAGTTCAAGACCGTCCGGCTGGGCACCATCGCCGTCAAGAAGGCGGGCCGCCAGGAGGTGAAGGTCGTGCCCGTCGCCACGGGCTGGGCGGCGATGAACCTCTCTCGGCTGGAGTTGCGTCTCGCCCGCCAGCACGAGGACAAGCCATGACCGATCGCACCACGAGCGCGCTGCTCCACACACTCGTCCTGACATTCCTCGCCTGCTGGCCGTCCGCCCTGGCGGGAGAGACACGTTCCGCGGAGCAGCTCGTCCGGGAGTCGGGCGTCCAGGGCGGCCTGGTGGTCCACGTGGGGGGCGGGAGCGCCGAGCGGACCGCCGCACTCAGGGTGGATGCCCGCTACCTCGTCGAGGGCTTGGAGCGGGATGCCGCCCGTGTGGCCGAGACCAGAGCGTACCTGCGGAAGCAGGGCCTCCTGGGGCCTGTGACGGCGGTCCGCTGGGACGGGAGGCACCTGCCCTACACAGACAGCGTGGTCAACCTGCTCGTGGGCGATAACCTCGGCGAGGCCGGGATGGACGAGGTCCGGCGCGTCCTCGCCCCACGGGGCGTGGCGCTCGTGAAGTCCGGTGGGAAGTGGACGAAGACTGTCAAGCCCTGGCCCGATGACATCGATGAGTGGACACATTACATGCACGACGCCTCGGGTAACGCCGTGGCGCACGACGCGCGGGTGGGGCCGCCGCGGCAACTCCAGTGGCAGAGCGGCCCGCGGTGGAGCCGGAGCCACGAGTACGATGCCAGCCTCTGCGCCATGGTCTCCTCACACGGTCGGCTCTTCTACATCTTCGACGAGGGTCCGACGGGGATCACCGACAAGCGCATCCCCGACAGGTGGACGCTGCCGGGCGCCAGAGGGTTCGGCGTCGTGAACCCGCCCGATCTGTTCGTCGCGGACGGCCTGGTGTGGTATGGCCGCGGCCGGCCGGACGTGGCCAGCATCACCGCCTACGATCCGGTCACGGGCAAGCCGGCCCGCACGGTGGCGTTGGGCGGGCCGATCACGCGCGGTCACCACGCGCGGTGCTACCGCAGCAAGGCCACCGACCGCTACGTGCTGCTGCCCAAGCGGGCCGTGGAGTTCGTCGATCTCAAGGGGCAGCAGCACTCCCGCCACAACTGGGTCCGCGGCGCCTGCCGCTACGGGCTCCTGCCCTGCAACGGCAAGACCCTGGCCGAGCACAAACTCGACGCGCCCCCCGCGTTCGACGCGCTCATCGCCGCAACGGGCCGCCTGTTCCTGTCCACGACCGACGGGCGGGTGCTCTGTCTCGGCAAGGCAAGGAGGTGAATCATGGCTCGGCATATCGTGTCGGGCGCGCTCACCGTGAGCCTGGCATTGCTGGCGTTGGTCACCGGCTCGCCCCCCGCGTCGGGCGGCGAGGTCGCGTCGGCGAGGAAGCTCGTCGAGGACTCGGGCATCCAGGGCGGCCTCGTCGTCCACGTCGGCGGCGGGAGCGCCGCGCGAACGGCCGCGCTGAGGGTTAACGAGCGCTACCTGGTGCAGGGCCTCGAGCGCGATGCC